>JBAVTY010000202.1:0-21297 GCA_049696495.1 Candidatus Nitrosopolaris sp. | reverse complement strand
AAGTCCAACTTAATTCTTTCAATCAGTGTTGAATGATCACAGGCACCTTCTGTGGTTACATAAAGAAGATGGTCTTCGCCCAACGGCATAGTGATACGTTTAATTTTTCCATATTCTGCTAATACGTGAACTTAATCTAATGTCATACACAGCAAAAATAATAGCTAGCTTTCGATAACTGACTAAAATGAATGATAACAATCTCGAAATTCCTACAAATGCAACAATAAGATAAGAGTGCGTTAGATTTCTAAGTAAAGGCGATATCTTAACCGTATACATCACACTCAGATTTCTGAGGTTGAATAACCATTTAAAAATTCATAAATCAGTGAATACCGACTTCTAATGTTAATGATAAAACCGTATTACTCTTTTTGTTTATTGTTACACCATATTGTCAACGATGTCTGGAAGTACAACAATTAGGATATGTTCATTCTTGCCAACAATCTAAGCACTAATCACCTTCGACCTGAAAGATTTCAGCAGGTTTGTCATCACAAGTGTCACATGAAGAAATTTTGTCATTCTTGTCTCTATCATTATTGATCATGCAATCGTTAGCTAAAATCATGATATTAGATGTCAGTTACGGGATCATAAAGCTTGTGAATAGGTTTAGTTTTTTCAGCTAGATTGAGAACATTTCCAATAAATGCTGATGCATTTTCAATAAGATATCTGTGGGCACAAAAAACGTTGTTAATATTTTTTTCAGCATCAGATTTATCAAGCTTCTTTGCACGATGCATGACTTGTTTACGATATTCTCTCGATTCATGAAACTTTCTGAATATTTCATTCGTACGCATTAATTCATGATGCTCTATATCACCAAAGAAATTTTTCTTATTGTAGTGTGCAATTCTACATTTTTTAATTTATGATTCAATTGATCGTCAGTCGTATACTTACTGTATAATATTTCCCTTAAAATTTCTAAAATAAACATCTCTAAGGCTAAATTTGAAACTGTTATGCATTCATTGTACATTCATAGTAATATGTAGTTGTAAGTCGGCTATCATATTGTCGTTTGTTTCAATAGGTAAATTAGTTGAATCGGTTCTCCTTATATGGCAGCCCATTGTTGTTAAATCGAGGAAGGAACCGCATAAAAATCATGCAAGATTCCTGAATAAAATTAACTATACCTTTTTCGTATAGATAACACTGTTTAAAGCTATCTTTTACGATGACTTTTATACAATTCTAGTTCTAAATTCTCAGAATATCAAGCCCTGTACTACCTATTAGTTCCATTATTCTGTTTTTATGTCTTCCAAGTCCTTTCCAATCAACTATTACATGAGTAACTTTTTCTATGCTCTTTGCAATCATTTGATCTAGCATATCTTTATCAATCGATTCCAGGTCATGTTTTGCGGCAACAGCTGCAAGACCATATTCGGATTCCAACAGCATTTTGTTAAATTTCATAGGATAATGCGTTCCACCCAAACCTATCGCTACCTTCTCACAAGATCCTACTCCGTTTTCAATTACCTTTAATATAGATTCACATACAACTGAAGTGCTATTTCTGTCGGTCCATTCGTTTTCGGTTGATCCCACCTCAATGAAAAGGACTGGTTTTTTTAATGAGGTAGGTCCATGATGGCTTGATTCAATGACGATATCGTACCCCGGAATTAGCGCGCCCAGGCTTACAATCGTTTTTAAATATTGTTTTTGCAAATATGGATGAGATATTGCCAGTTCTCTGGGATTTCCTCCATACAGATTACCAGAATAATTGCCTGTACAATGACAAGTCAGAGTGGGAATTCCTGTCTGTGACCTATGCTTCGAGAGAAAAATAAAAGCTGTCGAATCGGGATAGGTTTCATCTAGATCTTCAAGATGGAGCAAGCTTTTATTGGAAACATGGATTTTGATATTTTGGTATTGCCAATTTGTATTTCTTTCTGATGAAAATGACCGGATGTTTATCAAATAATTTATCATTGTCATGCTTGCTATATCCTCCTTCGAAGCAACAAGTGTGTAATAACGCTGTCCCATGATTTATGAAATATGACCACCAATATTTAGACACCTTACATACTCAACCGAGAAGATTTTGATAAGACAATACTTAGTTATTCATACTTAGTTATTCATACTATACCTATTTATAGACTGTTGTTGTAACGAAGCACTAGAAGTAGAGCTGCCAACGAGATATATATTGGGTTTCAGTTTAGCTCAGCGATTTAGATGTAAACTACATTCATAGGGTAAAGTTGGTTGTGGATATCTTGCTAATCTGCGGAGAGATCCCAATAGTTTGCGTCTTTAAATTCTTCCTTCGGTTTTCCTAGAGACTTCCATTCTCTGAATGACTTCGAATAAAGCCTCACGTTTTCCATCCCTGCAGACTTAAGTGCAAAGTATGTTAAGCCGGATAATGTTCCAATACTACCACAATATGTAATAACCTCGGCATCAACCGGGATTCCCCTATTTTCAATATACCGTTTTATCTCTTCTGGGCTGCGCAAAATGCCGCCATTGGATCCAAGCATTGTATATGGAATGTTTTTGGCATCAGGAATATGTTCTGTTAAAAAGTTCAGCCGTTCCCTTGAATCTACAAGTATCTTGTTAGGTTGTTCCTTTGCAGCCTCAACATAAGATGCATCTGCATGAATCCTGTGATTTATGTTTAGTGAATGTTTTTTCGTTGGAAAAGAATTAATTTTCGTCTCTGTTTCTAGTCCTACGTTTTTCCAATGACTGAATGTCATTTCAAGCAACGCAGTATTTGCATGCCCTACGTATTGAAAAGACCAGGCAACTCTAGCTGCTAGGGCGCCTAATGTATCATCATAGATCACAACCGGCATTTTATCGGATACGCCTAAATTCTGTAAAATATCAAGTATGGCATTGGGTGTATCTTTCTCAAGCAACTGTGAAAGCGGGAGTGAAGTTGCACTAGGTATGTGTTCCTGCGTGTATTCTTCTGCTTTACGGACATCCACCACGCGCACTTGCTCTTTTTTGATTAAGACACGCAACGTGTCGACATCGCAGATTATTGGAAGTTGAAAATTGTGATTCTCGTCAATTTTGACGATGTCTTCCTTCGTATCGATTTTTGATGTAGATGCGTTTTCTATTGTCATAATAATTTAAGCTGCACATTCTCCTTTCGCAGTCTTCGCTGAGAATTTTGCACCATTGCCATAATCTCTATACAACTCTGGGTCTTGTTCTTCTGGAAGTAATTGAACAACTGGGGTGAGCATTGCTTTCATATTTTCAATATTCCTTATCCCGCCTGTTCCATCTCCTCTCACAATTTTGGTGATCCACTGACTCAACGTCTCAGAATCAGACCGTTCTTGTTTGTATATTTCAATAATCTTCCGAATTGTATCTATGACGCGTTTTGCTGGCACTCTCATGATTGCCTTACCTAACTCACTTTGTTCTCCTGCGCTTCCACCAAATAACATTGTATAAGTAGGAGCCATAGCGGTTCCGATTCTTGATGCACCACCAAAGAATCCGATTGTTGCAATCTCGTGTTGCCCACAGGAGTTTGGACAGCCGCTGATCTTTATGGTAGAATCACTCAGGTTATCATCAGTATCAAGTCCTAATTCCAAAAACTTGTACTCTACTTCCTTTGCCAGCCTATGGGAATTCGTTATGGCCAAATTACAAGAGGTAGTTCCAGAACAGCCAACTGCAGACGCTATTGTTAACGCTCCTGGGTTTGCCAAGCCAATCGAAGCTAGTCTATTGTAAAAGTCATGCAAATCATCAGCCTTGATATAGCGGATTGCGAGATTCTGCTGCGGCGTGTTCCTAGCGGTTCCTTCTGCTGAGAATTCACGGACCGCGTCTGCTAATATTCGGAGCTGGTTGGCTGCAATATCGCCTGCTGCCAAGGTTATAAAAACTGTGAAATATCCATCCTGCTTTTGCGAAACCACGTTACTGTGTAACCATCTTTCATATGCAGGACTTTCCGATGTAACTCGTTCATTTAGCATAGGTAGTTTTACCAACTTGGCGTTTACTGCCTTGGGAAGCGGCCTCGTTTCCTCTTCGGCTTTAACATCAAAAAGTTTAGACGTATAACTAGCGGTAGTCATTTCAACTATCGAACGTTCCTTAATAACCAACTTTTGGAATTTATCCCATCCCATTTCGTGCACTAGGTATCGCATCCTGTTTCTTGCCATATTTTCACGGTTGCCATGTCTATCAAAAAGTCTGATAGTTGCCATACATGTAGGAAGGATTTTGTTCTCCGGTGTAAAGTCTTCCACGAGATGGCCTATAAATGAGGCAGCACCCAAACCCCCCCCTAGGTAAATCTTAAACCCTCGCGTTTCATCCTTGATTTCGGGTATCAAACCAATATCTGCAATTCGTGCTAACCCATGGTTAGCACAGCATGCAAAATTAATCTTAAACTTGCGCGGAAGATTCTGGCACATAGGATTTCTTATGAAGAAACGCGCAATTGCTTTAGCATAGGGAGTGGCGTCAAATTTTTCATCTGGACAGACACCTGCGAAGTGACTGCACATTACATTTCTGACAGTGTTGCCACACGCTTCTCTTGTCGTCAGTCCGGCCTCAACAAGTCCCGTCATTACTTCACTAACATCTTCCAGTTGTATCCAATGCAGTTGAATATTCTGCCGAGTAGAAACATGAGCCGAGCCAATCGAGAATGCTTCGGATAAACTTGCGATCTTTTCAAGCTGTTCGGGACTAATCTCACCGCCAGGGACTTTGATCCTAACCATGCTATAATTCATTTGCAGCCTTGAACTATATGCACCGTGCTGCAACCTAAAACGACGAAAATCGTCTTCAGATAGTTTTTTTTGTCTGAAACGTTTGACGTTCTGAGCGAAAATTTCACCTTCTTCCTCTTTACCCCACTTTGGATTCGGTTTTGGGCGGGAAATGCCTTTTTGTATAGGATTACTATTGCCTGCGGTCTTCACGTTGTAGTTCAGCTGCACTTCAAACCATATATTTTTTGTGGAAACGATACATATTGGTATTAATTGCTTGAATTAGCGGCAAAAAAATACTGCTATCATTACCTAAATAATACATGATCATCACCATTGTAAAACCACGTAAGTCTATTTAGTGCAGTTCATTAATCATGACAATCAATCCATTTCCTAAGAAATGCAATCGCACTAATTAATTGGCACGACAGACGTCTTGCAAGTAGAGATTCTTTATCAAATTCTTCCTTACAAAATCTCGTCTCCTTCCTACAAAGTTGTGTATCTCATCAATCAAGCCGCCATCTGATTCGTTTGGATACACCCTCTATCTTATGAAAGTCTAAGAACATTTTAACAGAGTTTGTCAGAAGACTCATCCTTTACACTACAAGAAATATTCTAAAATTACAAAAAGCTCCAAGGTAGAAACCATAAAGCGCGAACTTAGTTCAGAATCCCTAATAGGAGGAACAGATTACATATGGTTATTATATTAATTTTTTATTTAATTCTGCACGGATTTGTCTTATTATATCTAGGACTGTATCTGCGTCCTCTACTTCAGGATCTAGTTCTAGGTACATGTTCAGCATTTCTAGCGCCTCCAAAGGATTCTTCCTCTTTAGCAATATCATACCCTTATCTCTTACGGCATCGAGGTTATGGGGCTCAATGGCAGTTATCATTTCGTTAGCTATTTCAGCTTTATCAATATCTTGAGATTCATAATAACTACCCTTTAAATTATTTAGCATACGTATCATGACCTGTGCTGATGTAGCCTTTGCTACATACGCCCGCGTTAATGGAATATTTTGACTGGGATAAAAATGATCGAGCAATTCTTTCAGAGTATAGTCATCCATTATTCGTCCTCCATTAAACGGGTCGATAATGATCTCACTATTTTCTCCTTCTAACATATGTTTGACCAGAAAGTGAGCAGGAAAATTGACCGCGTATAATCTAAATTTTAGAAAATATGCTATGCGCATATATATTATAGACAGTGTAATCGGAATACCAGATTTTTGTTCCAAAACAACGTTAACATAGCTATTCATTGGATTATAGTAATCTGGTAAGTTTGCTTTAAACTCCTTCTCTTTAAATAAATAGTTATTAATTTTTTCTATTATTTGCGTCGGCCTTAAGGGCATCGATTTCTTCGTTGCTAAGATTAGCTCTCTGCCCATTGCATCGATTTTATCTAGTATATCTTTTACATCCAAATCTGGATAAGCAAGAATCCTTGAAACATGCAAAGCATATTCAGCTAGTCTCTCCGTATCATCACTAGAGCCAAGGGAATTAACAACATTAGCCTTCCAATCTTCAATTAAAGGCTGGAGATTGTTATTAGACAACAATTGATATGAGAAATTTTACCTACTTATAATTTTGGGATTGATACATTGACGAAATACGCATAGAGAAGCGAATATCGAGCTGAAGTCCCATCGTTTAACTGCGCTCTTCAGTATCCTCTACCGAATTAATCTGCGACAGTGATGGATGGGATGATGATAATTCATCTCCTACTATCCCTACTCTAGTCTGTGAACTGTTACTCCAATCATTATTGCGACCTCTAATTTGCCTATATCTTCGATAACCCTGATCTACCTCCATCGCTGCTGTTAGTATTTTACTTCTTATAGACTTTGATCGTGACGATGATGATTGTAGAAACATCTTTGTATCTTTTGGCAGGCAGTGTCCTCCTATTCCATCTCTTGGTTCTAAAATGTTGACATTCCATTTAGTATTCAGAGCATCTCGTAATTCTGGAAAGTTTATGTTATTTGCTTGACAATAAAGATAGAGTTCTTCAGCGAAGGCTATCTGTAGATATCTGTGTGCATTTTCAACAATTTTTGTTATTTCAGCTATTTCAATTTTTGTTACTGGATGCATATGGATTCCTAGACTTTTAAATGAGGAATAAGAAGAGGACGAAGATGAAAATGACGATAAGGAGCATGATTCAGGATAAGCATCCGCTGGTCCTTTTTCGTTATTACAAGTATTATTACCATCATAAAACTGCATACCTAGTCTAAGACAACAATCACATACTCCTCCTATCACACGTAACTGATTTACGCCATGCTCTTTTTCTTCTAACGCATACCATCTATGTGGAGCATGAACAACATGCAATCGATGATTAAGTAATTCAAATACTTTACTTGATGTTCCATCCGGAATTGTGCTCTCTATTGAAACAAGTGCCCCATTCTTTGCTTCTCTCGAAATCCTATCTGTTATAGACAACAAGCCGTCTATTTGAGGAGAGAATATATCCTCGGCTTTGTGTGTTGAGATACATAGTACGTATATATCAAATTCACTAAAGTTAGAAGCTTTTTTTATTCCTTCTGTCTTTTCAGCGCGGTCCATTGCCTTTGTACTACTATCGTATCCATATGTGTCGAATCCTTTCTCTTTAACATACTTTGCTACGGGAAGTCCTAGTTGTCCTAGTCCCACAATTAGTACTTTATCGAACACAGCTGGGGGATATCGTTGTGGCTGAACGATCCCATTTCTCTCATGCATAGACATACTCAATTCAGTGTTCTCACACAATCGAGTTTTTATCGTTATATTGTTTTATATATGCTCAGATAAAGAAATATGGTAAAGTTTTACTATTTACTGGTAACAGTTTAAGTGATATAGTACCCCATATTATTGAGAGTATGGAATATTGGGAGTACAATTTGATGAATAAATAATAGTATTCAGATTTGTAGCCAAACGATGTAGAAGAAAATTCATAGTACCAAAATCCTGTATGAGTATTCTAAAGAAAAATGTCTTGTTTTATTTAAAGAAAATTTGGGACGTTGATATTAGAAGGCATTATTAGAGAGCAAAAACCATCCGATCTAAATATGAAGAATATTTTGTACTATTCGTACTGCCAATCCATACTAGCTATTAAAGAATCCGAAATCACATAATGACTATGAGTGAGACAAAAATACGAAAAAGTTGAAATTCCCATTCAGCATTAGTTTTATCAATCCTTGATGCGTTGCGAACACTCGGGGGAACGGGCGCGACTAACCAGTGTTTGAGATATCTGGCTGTTAATAAACCACTTCTTGTTCTCTGCTTGACATTCGAATATTGATTGAACTCCGATCGTGAGAAATCGATATTTCGTAATTACGATCGACCACTGCAATTTTGCAAAATTCGCAGTGGAGGCTGTAACGGACTATTTAGTGGCATCAGACAAACAAGGAAAATAAAAATCAGACACCAAGAGCTAAATTCCACAAGGTTTAATAATTATTTCGCGTAACGAGCTTTGATGAAAGGCCCCTGACCGAGGAGCTGCTGCAATTTAGTATTGCTGTAGCCACTGTTTATGGTCGTCCTTATTATAAAATTACCCATGCACTCAAATTGATGGATTTGCGTTTTGAATCACTCTCTCCAGAACAGGCTGCTGTATCTAATGCCAAAATTATTATCACAACAGAAGACGAGGCACAAATTGTCAAGAGAAAAGATGTTCTCTTGGATAGTGAACTCGGTAAATATCCTGTTCTACTGAAGGCAAAAATGTTGCGTAAAGTTATGGGATTTCAGCACGATGACCAGTTGACAATAGGGGTCGACCCCGGTGATAGAATAGGAATATCAATAATTTATCTACATGACGAACTTGACAGCTTCGTCGAGACCACTCCACAATCGGCGTTTCAGCTAATATCGACATTACTGTTGGAAATCAATTCAGAAAGAAAGATTGTGAGAATTGGCGACGGAAATATGGCCATAACATGGCAGATTGCATCAATGATCAAAGGAAAGTTTAATGATTTGGTTCACGTCGAGATAGTAGATGAGCATGGAACGTCTTTACCAAAATACATAGATGCAAATAGGCGAGGCGTACGAGATAGATCATCGGCTAGAGCAATTGCACTTCGCGATGGTAGATGTTTTGACCAGTTTCGTAGTCATACTAGAATTTGAGATCGTTATATTCTGAACGTGTTACAAAATACTGGAGTGTGCCACAAGATATATCTGCACCTTAAATGATTAAAAAATGAAACTTTTTTTAGCTTTTAAAGCATTAAATCATTTAACTTTTGCTATTACTGTAATTTTGTTAATAAAATAATTGTATAAATTTAAATAGTCTTTTTGACATAATCAAATTAAGGTAAAATATTTTACCAGGAAATGAAAGAATGACATGTAAGGGTATATGTATTCGTCATAAAGCGCAAAAACCTGTAGGCTCTGGTCGTTACGCTAGCGGACAGAAGCGATGTCAAATATGTGAAATTTTTATAAAGTGGGATGGTTTGTGGTGTCCATGCTGCGGGTATAGATTGAGAACTAAACCCCGTAACCTGAAATACAAGGCCAAATTGCGAGCAAGAAAGAAACTCCAAGAATCTCGTGTAGCAAAGTTCATCCCTATTCACGTATAGAAATTGAGTATTAGTAATGCGAGATGAAGGATCCGACCCACTGATTTCACGGACGGTAAGAGCACCAAGTACTAGAATTTTTCTTATAAAGTTTTTATCTTTTCAGAACGGATGTTTTATTATTGTTGCCGAAGATTCGAATCGAATTGGATCTCTATATGTTTCTATAGCCTCTGCTAATAAAGTTAGCACAGCAAAAGTTATTCCGAGCAAGTTTGATTCTATTTTTATCAATACAATTTCGGAAAGAATATCTACTATGATAAATGGTATATGTCTTGTTTGCATGCACAGCGTAAAGAATTTGCATCTCGATGATATGAAAGCAATTATGGGAGAGATTATGAATTTAGTTGGAAAAGAAGATGAGGGAACCTACAACAAACAAAATCGAAATTTCAGAGAATAATATTGACTTACGTAACTTCCTTAGTTTATTAGAAAAAGAAAACGAACTCATTATAATAAAGAAAAGCATTGATCCAAAATTCGAGATTGCGGCTATCGTCAGTAAGATGGGTGGAGGACAAGCAATATTATTTGAAACGGTTAAAGACAGCAGAATTAGAGTTGCATGTAACATTTTGGGTAACAGAGGAAGATTTTTTCTTGCCATTGGAGCCAAAAAGGAAAAGCTAATTCATTCATATGTTACAGAGGCAATGACACGAACAATTGAACCGAAAAAAATCTTTGCAAAGGCCCCTTTTGAAGAGAATTCCAGCAACAATTTAAGAGACCTCCCTATCGTTACGCATTTTGAAAAGGATGCTGGTGCATATATCACATCCTCAATAGTTTTTGCAAAAGATGAGGAAATGGGAAACCAAAATGCTTCCACACATCGTCTATTACTATTAGATGACAGACATTTGGCAATTAGAATGGTAGAAGGTAGACACCTCCATAAGTGCTTTTCATTTGCCAAAGAACATGGACAAGATCTCAAAGCCTCAATCGCAATAGGGGTGCATCCAGCAATTAGTATCGCATCAGCATATCAAGCAGCGTACAGTACTAATGAAATGTTAATCGCAAACTCATTGCTACACGAAAAACTCACGGTTACGTGGAGCAATTATTCCCACCTTTTCATTCCAACTCTTAGCGAAATTGTACTAGAAGGCAGGATCCTTAGAGACAGGACTGAGGACGAATGGATGGTAGAGGCTTTAAGAACCTATGATCTAAAGCGGCGACAGCCCGTCCTTGAACTTGATAGAATAAAATTCAGAAATAACGCGATTTACCATGATATTTTACCAGGCTTTCCGGAACATCGGTTATTGATGGGTTTGCCCATGGAAGCAAAAGTATTTGAAGGAGTCAAAAATGTGGTTCCAACTGCAATGACAGTCCATCTTACTGAAGGGGGTTGCACTTGGTTACATGCAGTAATTCAAATCCGCAAGCGTCTAGAGGGTGAACCAAAAAATGCTCTTCTAGCCGCATTTGCTTCTCATCCCTCTCTTAAAATGGCAGTTGTGGTGGACGAAGACATAAACCCAACGGATCCTATTGCTGTGGAATATGCGATCTGCACTAGATGTCAAGCAGATAAAGGATTTGTGATAGTTACAAATGTGAAGGGATCTAGTCTTGACCCATCGAGTGATCAGCAGAATTTGCTTACGACCAAGGTGGGAATTGATGCAACTGCCACTCTTCTTAAACCTAAGGAGAGATTTGAAGTGGCAAAAATTCCTGGAGAGGAAAAGATCAAACTTTCAGATTATCTGTCTTAAGCGTCATGTAACCAGACGGCAATACGCCTATCTTGAAGATGTCATTTATACTTTTTTTATGAATAGCATTGTAATTATCTAAATGCCAGCCGGCTAACCGGCTTAACAAAAAGCAAAGTTTATTGTAATTGCTAATTGAGTAATTCACAATGCTCCTAAGAAGCATAATAAGGAATCGTTCATGTACTCCCTTATTACCTCACTTCTCTAACTCTCTTGCCCTTTGCCGTTGGAATGACTTTTAGTTTTGCATCTTTAAAGTCCTTTTTGAACTGTTTGCCTCTAAACATCCTATCTAAAAATATTGACAATGCCGCTACCTCAGAATGTGGTTGATTTCCTATTGCGATATTATAGTCAGCAAGTTCATACATTTGTCTTGGTACCTTTCCTGCACCAATAACTACTAGAATTGTATTTTCTCTTCTTAGATAACTAATAGCGTCATCAATGTGTATCCCATACATTGTTAAATGAACCACTTTTCCACCATCCTTCTTCCAATTCCCTATCATCTCGCTCCATCCTCTAACAATTTCAATCTTAAAATCAGAACTTCCACCCCATCTGCTACTTACATCCTCTACTGTTTTTTTTATGGAATCGTCTACATCGCTCATGTAGATTTTATCGCTACCGAATGCTCTAGAGACTAGTGCTGCATGGGTTGTCAATCGATCGTCTCGTACTAATCTGTGTCCTATTCTGAGAACTGATACTTTCAGGTACTGTTCACCTTGACTGAATAACGAACTAGCGATGCCATTACATCCTTCAATGCGTCGATCTTGTACCCTGTCTTTGCAGACACCGATAATACGCGATGTTTTGACTGCGGTAGCCCGAGTCGAGCAGATTTATCCTCAGCATCTTCTATACTAGTCAAATCCACCTTGTTTAGGATATAGACAATTTTAGTCATTGGCACTCCCAACTCATACATTACATTGGTACAACTATTCAATTTTTTTACGATTTCTTCTCCTGGTTCGCTTATATCAAGCACAAGTAAAACTACGGCGGAATAAGTTAGCTCATGGAGAGTCGATTTAAATGCGTCCACCATATATGCAGGAAGTCTACTTATAAAGCCTACAGTATCTGAAATTAAAAGATTAACTCCTTTAGATTGTACTAGTCGAGTAAACGTGGATAATGTGGTAAACATTCCCTGTCCAGTAATTTTTGATTCCCCCGTCAAAGAATTGAACAACGTTGTTTTTCCTGCCGCAGTATAGCCGGCGATTGAGACGGTTGGTAGACCTGCTTTGCACCGCTGAATTCTATGAAGATTTCTTCTTACCTCTTCCTTTTGCAATTTTTTCTTTAGAACTGCTGCGCGTTTTTTTATGTCTAGGAAATATACGTCGGCGTCGTATTTACCCATACCAAAAAAGCCAGGTTGCTCTCCTGCTCTTGCGAGTCTGACTTTCTCCCGTGCTCGAATCATATCATAACGTAGCTGTGCCAGTCTAATCTGGATTCGAGATTCTGCGGTACTTGCTCTTCGGTCAAAAATTTTTAGGATTAGGCGTTCCCTGTCAATTATCTCAACTTGGCATAGGCTTGCCAAATTATATTGTTGACTAGGCTTTAAAACCTCATCAAAGATGATTACCTCTGGCTTCTCCTGCTCCACCAGTTGTTTTACTTCTTGTGCTTTTCCTCTACCAATACCATATCTCGCTCTAGTGAGGTGACGCTGATTAATTACTCTCCCTAGAGAATATCCTGCAGCATCAGCCAAAGAATTCGCCTCTTTTGCCGCCTCTTCGAACGGATAAGTGATCAGGATAGCTTTGTGCGAGTTTGACATTTTATTAATCCTCTTGAACGCTCACATACAATTGGATTCCTAAAAACCGCTGCAATTTTTTAGCAAATAATTCATCGGGCTTCAATGCGCCGGTTTCAAGCTTTCTCAGTAGGTTTGCCTTTTCATTCATCTGCGCTCCCAATTGTTCATGTGTCAAACCTTTTTTCATGCGCGCTTCTCTGATTAATTTTGCAAATTCAGGATTTAGAATAGTGTTATCTGTCATCTCAATTTTTCTTATAGCTTTTGTGTTTTTGTTAGAAGTAGTTCGTGGTCCGGTCATGTAAGAAGATGTTGGTTTATTTTTTGAAATCGATGTAGGTGCAGTATACTGCTTGCCACGTTTTGAACATCCTTTACAGACATTAAAAACTATCCCGTCGATCAATACAGTCCTTTTTTCATCAATTACTTCTTGCCCGCATAACTCGCAGAAGGATGACATTAGATTCTTTTAAACTGAAGCAAATTTAGTCTTTTCTCAATTTTTGCTGCACGGTCATGTTTAAAACGATCTCTGCAATATCGCTAGCATACTCAGCTACCCTTCGAATATTTTCAGTGATAATCTTAATTCTGTATATTTCGGTGATATCTGTAAGCTTGCTTGCGACTTGTATAATTCCTTTTTCTAAAGCATCAATCGTACGAGACTTTTCTATAGCAAAATCGGCAGAATCATAATCCCGTTTGAATATTGATAGACATGCTTCATCCAACACTTCGAGGGCAAAATTGCTCATTTCAGCAATCTTTTCTATGATATCTTTATTGAGTGGCGTTTCCATTTCGATTATATCTTTAGCTATTATCGCCGCATGGTCGGCAATTCTTTCCGTGGATTTTGCTATTATTCTGTATCCTAGACAGTTACGAGAATCGTCTAACCCGATTTCCTTCAGCAAATGTTCATTTTTTATTGCAATATTAAGCTGTCTTACAATATAGAAACTGAAACGATCCACTTCGTCATCAGATTTTAAAATTTCTTTAGCCAATTCGATATTGTTCTCTCTTAACGACAGAATTGCATCACGGTGCATAGATTTTGCAATCAAAAGCATTCTTTTGAACGCGGCATCCACGGATAGCTCAAGTAAATTAATCAAGACTTGCAATGTGATGCTCGTCGCAGAATCAGCTATGATCTCAGTGCCCATTAAAACACGCCTTACAACGTCCTTCATAACTTGACGTTGTTCGCTAGACAATCTCCCCGCATCTTTCTGAGAGATCTGTATAATATTAAAACCGAGAAAGTATAGTGATATTAGCTTGCGAGCAAGAAAAAATGGGGTGTTATCTTTTGTAACTTCTATTTTCGCCTCTCTTTGCTCTTTAGATATTTTCTTTGATGCCGGAGTTATCTGTAAAATAGAATGTCCCTGCCTGGTAATCACAACATGGTCACCTTGTTTCAATCTCAGGTCTTGGATCCATTTCTTGGGTAATGATACAATATAAGAAGAGCCCCCTGTATATTGTATTTTCCTTGTTTCTTCATTTTGATTAACTAATTCGTCGCCTTCATTATTATCCATCGCTTTAGTATCGACTCTGTTTTTTATATATCTGTAACCTTTTACTATATAGATAGCAGTTGTCATCGTGGTGAGTAAAGTTAATGTAACGATTTCAAAAGGTTAACATCATTTGAAACCATTACCATTGAATCCCAAAGAAAAGATACGTCATCATATTGACGCCTTATTCGGAACTGGCATTTATGATATTCTCGCAGAACATCATACTACAATGGATTTTAGGTTTGAATATTCGAAAAGGACTGGGCGCATCAAAAATTTCTCTATCAAAAACCGATTAGTCGCGACTCTTCGAACCGATGGTGGACTTGCTATAACAATATTTGGTGCAGAAGAGTTTTTGAGGAGTCAACGATTTAAACAGAACTGCATAATTCCAACTGAACAGGTCATACCATTTGTACGAGAAGGCAGATCTTTATTCTGCAAGCACGTAGAATGGTGTGGTTCAAATGTCAAAGTCGGATCAGACGTAGCGATAGTAGATAGTGACGATAAGGTCGTAGCGGTAGGCAGGGCGTTAGTCGGATGTAACCATATGAAAAAATATCATAAAGGTATGGCTGTGAAGGTCAGAGAAGGAATAAAAAGCCCATGAGAAATATAAAGCGACATGATGCGTGGCGGGAACCGTGAGATGAGGCGAATGTTAGATAAAATGGGGCTTGAAATGAAAGATATTGGTAATGTTGAAGAGGTTATTATTAAAACCGAGAGTAAGGAACTTTATCTTCTGAAACCTCAAGTGATCGAAATGAAAGGAAAGGAAAGTACGATTTTTCAGGTTATCGCTTCAGAAATAGAAGAGAAAGAAAGAGATGTCAAGACCTTTAAGGAAGAGGATATAATTCTAGTTATCCAACAGGCAAACGTCAGTAGGGAAAAAGCAGTTCAAGCGTTGACCGATGCTAATGGGGACATGGCACATGCAATTTTGAGTTTGACCACATAGAAATTATGGCAATTTGATAATACATAGATTGGTTTTTTTATGGTTTAGGTATTAAGTTTCGTTTGTTAACAAAATACCGCACCGTTTTACAACTATAGGACAACAATATGTTTGTAACTATAGCTTTGTACTAATGCTTGAGGCAATTTAGTGCTCAAGTATGACGATGGTATTTTCTCGATCGCATATGGCAACTAATTCTTCGGTTTGTACTTGTAATGTTAATCCTGCCTTTTGCTGCTTTTGCCGAGGTTTCTGGATCATTGGTGATAATCGCGATCCAAGGTTGCAGAAGATCCGGGTTTAGCTTTACTAATTTGATATTGGCCTCAGATAGCAACTCTGTTCCATCTTTTGGATAGTCAGCAAGAACAACTATCCTCTTAATACCTACGCTAATTGCCATCTTGCTGCATTCTATACACGGAGCGAATGTGGTATATAATGAGGCGCCCCTAGTGCTTCCAGCATTTCCAAATAATGCACACTGCATTATGGCATTTGCCTCTGCGTGAGTACACATACATCGTTCCAAAAGTTCCCCTGACTTGATTTCTCCTCTCATTCTCGCAATACATCTATAACATCCTCCTTCAAAACAATTCTTGACACCAGAAGGAGTTCCGTTGTAGCCTGTTGCTATTTGTCTATTGTCTTTTACAATTACTGCACCAATATGTCTTGTAACACAGTTCGAGCGAAGTTTTGCTATTTCTGATTGAAGCATAAAGTACGTATCCCAGTCTGGTCTCCTCAATTCCTTCCATATTACTCAGATGCCAGTTAGTATATTAGATTATTGTGCAAACGTGAACATTATCCCTCCGTGGACTAATCGGAACGACAATATAATCATGCGGGGTGGGTGTTGATAGAAGGGACAAAACATCAGCAATGAAGGCTTGGCGACTCAAGTTGAATCCATTTACTCTTACAGTGCCGTTTGAAAAGATGATGATGACACGAATCTCAAGAGGCAGCTAAAGATTTCATAGATGGTGTCATTCGAGGATCAGATGCTAATCTGTTGTTAATTATGGGGGATCAGGGAGTAGATAAGACACATTTTCTCAACTACTTTGCCAATCTACTAAATAGTGGGGAATTCGGCAGAGCGCTGGCAGTAAAAATTCGATCTAAATCTAACAAAGATATGCTGGATTTGTATCCCCAGATAACTGAAGCCCTAAAAAGAATCTTGATGGAGAGGAATGAATTAGAATTAGTTGACACCATTTTGAAAATTTTGATCGAATCTGGCACACCAAGACTAGTCCAAGATTTGATTAAGATATTAAAGGAAATAGAGATACAACTTGGCTCCAGGGGATATCGAGGTATCTTTATTTTGGTCGACGAATTTGAAAACTCTTTACAACGCGATATTGTCCTTTGTGCCTTGCTCAACATAATATTTCTTATCTAAGGTCATCATGAAGGTTACTCTTTCTGCCATTAGGTGCAGAACACAAGATAGTTCTTCAAACAGGATGTTGGAATGAAAAATGTGAGCATTCCCTATTTTACTGGAGAAATCTCTGATGGTTTTAGAGAACTGGACATTATGTCAAGACTTCATTAATCAAAATAGGTCACGGTTCAAGCGACTATGTTATGAATACGATACGAAGACCCCAGTTACTATAAAGCAATTGATAGAGAAGAGTAATGCATACTCGATTACCGCCAAATTCAAGCAAAGAATCATACATGAAAGTTTTAATTCCCGTCACTCAAAAAAAGACGAAGGCACATTTGGACGATGTACAAATGGTCATGAGAGGTCGTAGCTCCCAAGAGTAAGTTCTGGATATGTAATTTTTTTATAGCCCAACACATAGTAATTATCTGTAGGTCTATGCGCCACTCAAACCTTGAAATAGATGAAAGGAGGACACGAAAACTCCTTCTTGGAACATTTTACTTTTGTGCTTTCACAATGACGTCTATTACAGCATACGCTCTGTACGTCAGTGTCGGAGAATATCTTAAGACCGGAAGAGTTGTAATTGGGGAAGTAGTCGTCAACACAGAATTTCCTGTACATGGATTTTCAAAACTTGTGACGTATCTGATGATCGTGTCGGTGATCGGATGGTATTGTGTGACTAAACTTGGTGGAGAGAAGGTCAGATATCTTCCTAAGACAGTCAAATTGATCCTACAATTAGTAGTTCTAGCTATAGCCGTAATCGCATTATATGAATTCATTTACAATTTCATTATATGGAGTTCTTTGATTACAGCTGACGCAATAAAGGGAATCGTGAAGCTGGATGCCATAAATGTGCCATATCCTAATCCCAAAACACCTTGGAACCTTGTATTTGCGACAAAGATGTCGTTAGCAGCATTTCTTATCTCGGCCCATGGATTTTATATCATGTCAAAGCCGAATAGACTGGCAGAGTAGCAATATCTCAAGTACCAAGACTGCCAAATTGAATGGTCTTTTTCCTATACTCTCGTACGAGTCAGAGTTCTGCATATTATAGTGACAATGCTTGATTTTTTGAATCATGTTCGAGTAGGATATCCCTTGGAATGCGGCTCCGAATACATAGAAAGAATTACAAGACTTGAAGAAACAGGCTCAGGCAAACTGATATCCTAGAAATATATCAAGCTGATAAAAAAAGTCAAAGTAAAAAGCAGACAAACGATGTGTTTGTACAGGGTAGTAGGTTTTCCCAGTATTTAGGCATTTTCCCAAACATTTGACGGAGTTTATTTATATACTATTAGGATATTTCTGAAACAATACCAACAAAACCCGGGATTGGACGAATATTGATTACTATTAACCCTACCAAGCTTGAAACCACGATATAGAAACTTGTTTAAACAATATAAGAAATGCTCAATACGCTCTTGTAATCAACACTTTTTATAAAAAATTACGTGATTTCCATGTTTACCATGATACGTAATCGTATACTACTATAAGATATGTCTATAGATGCTAGTAATAACCAACCATCGGAGGCCAAGACCAATTTCGTGCAGTTTCGTGTAAGCGAGACTGCACGCACTCGCGAAAAAGAGCTGTGCGCAATATGTATTGTCAAAGTACAGTATTACTGACAGGGTTCTAACGCAAACATCAAGATAACTTGCCAGTCAGAACTCGAAGCACAGAAGATAAGCTAGCTGGCTTTTATTTCAATTGCTCTGCTTTGTCGAAACAATCTTTCGCTTCTTTATCTTTACCTAATTTCTGAAGAGCTACGCCCTTTCCATCCCAAAAATCTGCCTCATCCGGATCAAAACCTATAGCAGTTATCTTTATAATCGTCAATTGATATCATCGCGTTAGAATATCTAAGCGCATAGCTAACATTTTGCAGATTGTTACTGTCACAAATAAGTGGATTTTTGTATCTTCCTATCGGGACATTAAATCTGCCTTTTTTATTTACTCTGTAAAGACCGTTATAACAGGTCTTATTAAGCACGATAAATCGTGTTTATCTTTTTGGTCAATTCAACTACCAAGTTCCAAAGCTTCAAGCAAGGTCTTTGAAAATGACAGCAGTCTGGCAAAGACCTGACGCCTGGTCTATACAAACAATTTAAAATTGCAGTAGAGGGAGTTTGGTTGAGTCTATCACTATTCTCCAAAGTTTATATACTCTGCTGCATTTGAGAGACCAAAATATCCTTCATAAGATTAAATGAAAGAGTAGATAATTGCAATATCTTAAAGAGGGGTCGTGTAGGAAATTCATTCCGTACTCTTGATTTATGGAAATTATAGATTTAGACCTCTACATAGACAGTGCCATTTTCTATACTAACCTTGAATGATTCCTCTGGTTTTAAGTTGGCGGGAAACCATAGCAGATTGCCGGTCGTTACATCCCATTTTGCACCATGCCAAGGGCACGTCAATTCCTTGTCATTAAGCTCACCTTCATGAAGCTCAGCTCCTGCGTGATTACAGATGTCGCCCATCGCATAATAATTTCCCCCTACATTCGCAACCAGAACTTCATTTCCACCTGCTGTTACGTGTGTTAATTTTCCTTCTGGAATATCGGAAGTTTTTCCTACAATAACTTTTGCCATGAAGCTATAGCGAAATTGATATATTTAAAATCTCATAATATGAAAACTTCCATCTTTTCTCCGATGATGTTGAAATTATCGTTTAGTAGGCACCTTACCATGATATAGCTATTAACGCCAAATGACTTGACTAGCTGATTCTCGGATTTATTATATCATGACCTTAATAAGATGCAAGTACAGAATTCGCGAATGAAAGATGTTTTGTATCTAAATCTAAATATAATGATGAGCTACTCATGACTCTTCCTCTTCATGACAGAGAAATTGTCGTGCACGATACATCCTAACATAGCAGCCCACCATGAGACCCAGTATGGAGAGTTGAGATGTTTGTTGTCACGTAGATAAGATGTGAGAATTCTAGACGGATATACAATATCATAAAGTAAAAACGGTCCAGGAATAGAAACTTGAAATCATAAAAGCGGCGTTAACATATATTAAATATCTGATGTATCTTCGAATTTGTATCTATAATTCTTCGCACTCAGACCAAAAACTGAGGTCACGTTTTAGTACTTATCAGCAAGCACATTAGTGCTTTTTGAACGTGTAATCTGTTTTCGGCCTCTTTCCACACAACCGAAGCCTTCCCGTCAATTACCTCTGAGGTTACCTCTTGACCTCGTGTAGCAGGCAGACAATGCATGAAAATGGCGTCTTTTTTCGCCAATTTCATCAGTTGAGAATTTACTTGGTATCTTGGAAGAAAGGTTCTATTACGAGTGATTTTTTCATCATTTCTACCTATAGAAATAAAAGTATCAGTCACTACTACATCGGCATTTCTAGCTGCAGCAGCAGGGTCTTCAGTAATAGTTATTTCAGATCCCGTCCTTTGTCCTTCTCTTTTTCCCAACCTTACTACCTGATCTAATGGTTCAAAGCCACGAGGACAAGCTACCGCTATATTCATACCCGTCTTTGCACAGCCTAACAACAAATCATTGCAAACGTTATTGCCATCCCCTACCCATGTAATATTTAGTCCTTTTAGTTTTTTCTTGTGCTCCTGAATCGTCAACAAGTCAGCAAATATCTGACATGGATGGAAAGTATCAGAAAGTCCATTTATAACCGGGACAGTGGCGCATGAAGCTAATCTTTTTATGTCTACATGGCAATAAAGTCGTGCCACAATACAATTTATATATAGTGACAATGATCGAGCCGTATCTTCTATAGACTCTCCACGCGCTAATTGGAGATCATTAGTGCTGAGATAGATTACACTTCCACCGAGTTGATACATTCCTGTTTCAAAACTCACCCGAGTCCTGGTGGATGGTTTTTGGAAAATCATGCCAAGAACTTTTCCTTTGAGTAACGAGTACGATTCTCTACGCTTTGATTCTTTTTTCAAGCGACTAGCCAATTCTAATATTGAAAAAATTTCCTCTGCGCTTACGTCGATCAGACTAAGAACGTCCTTTTTACTTAAGCAGGTCTTCAATGTCTTCATCGGTAAGATATATCTTCTCGTCATTTGGTTGCTCTTTTTCTTGATTTTCTTTTTCGCCTGATTCCCTGTTTGAACCTTTCTTTCCCGTTTCATCTTTACTCAAATTTGAGCGTTCCATATTCTTCTCCTTCTCATCTGTCCGATCGGTATCGGTTTCTTCGACTATTCCTGGTTCTTTGTTATTCTTCCTTCTACGAAAAAAGCTGCTAAAACGATTCTTCTTTTTCTCTATGAGTGGGGCATCTTCGCG
>JBAVTY010000201.1:0-2083 GCA_049696495.1 Candidatus Nitrosopolaris sp. | reverse complement strand
CTCTATCGATATCTGATATAACATTCCATACATTATCTAATGTTGCTGTTACGTCTCTACTGGTATGAATAAGAACCAAGTCTTTTTAATCCCAATGTTATAGAGGCATTGAATAATATTAAGTGTTCAAGATTCTTCCACTTGATCCAGTCTTCCAAATTAAATTTGAAGTAGCTAATTTATTGCCATGGCCAGCGATGGTCGTTCATCTGTGAGTAAGATAGTCTAATAGAGTATGAACTAGTATCGGGTTCTTGATATGCGATAGGATACAAGTTCTCGATGTTGTCGTACCTTCCTGGTTCCTGGTTCACCTCTCGTCTTTTCTTAGCCAAAGTTTCCTGAAATTCATCTATCATTCTATTTAATTTTAATATGTGATGAGTAGCCTCCGTCTTTTGAACCTCTAGCATCTCTATATCATTTCTAAGGTATTCTACTTTCCATTGCAGATGTTCTAAATAGTGGCTGCTGGCAAGCTTCAACACGTTAATTATTTCGTGTTCTTCCATTGCTAGGTCTTTTACAATTTTGTATAATCTTAACAAGCTATGAAGATCATCTTTGGCTTCTTCGTATATCCCGGCTAGTTTATACATGCCTTTTAGTTCCCAATATTCTCTGTATATTGCTCGTACCCCATTTGCTGGAAGATCTAATGATATTACTACTTCTACAGGCGTCTTACCTTCAGAAAACAATTTGAAAGCTTGTGACACACACCGGCAATTCTCCAACTCTGACTTTTACTCCAATTGTTTTCCATTCTGTATTGTCAGCCTTTATCTATCTCAATTGGTTTCTTTATGAAACAAGATGCCTTTGCCATTGGGAAAATTTCTCTCAATTTCACGATAAGTGTTACGTCTGACTAAGCTCGACCTACGTTACGTACGATAAGTGTTATGTCTGACTGAGCTCTCGTTATACAAACCAGACAGTCCTAATTCGAGAGAGGATCACAACCAAGCTAAATTGAGCTTGATCGAACTACACAAACAAAAAGATCGATTTGATTACTAAGTTAAGTATTTAAGTTTTTATCAACACATAATTGTCCAAATGTTAATGATTTTAGATAGGAACAGTTGGTATAGATTATGATACTTAACTTATGTCTTTCAACAAAGCACTGCTAATATTGCTCCAGATGCTGGAAATCACTAGCGGAACTTGTGAAGTGGCAGCTGATACCTTCATACCAAATCTTGTTATTTCTAAATTCTGCCAAATTCCTATAATCCTCTATTTTATATGTGACACAGTGTTTATGATTGCTAGATGAGATACAAACTTCTTGGAAAAAGTGGGCTGCGAGTTTCTGAGCTGTGTCTGGGCGGTGTGACTTTTGGAGAAGACTGGGGGTCGATGTTGCCCGGAGCTTCTAAGGAAGAAGCTAAGAAAATATTTGGTTTATTCGTGAGTAAGGGTGGAAATTTTATTGATACTGCAAATGTATACCAAAATGGCACTAGTGAGAAATATGTTGGTGAATTCATTTCGTCTGAACGAGAAAGGTTTGTTGTGGCTACAAAATACACACAAAATATGACAAATCCAGATGATCCTAATGCAAGTGGAAACCATCGTAAGAATCTAGTTCAGTGTGTTGATGCAAGTCTTAAACGGTTAAGCACTCATTACATAGATCTCCTTTGGGTGCATATATGGGACCCTATGGCGCCGATTGAAGAAGTCATGAGATCCTTAGACGATTTGATTAGGTCTGGAAAAATTCTTTACATAGGCATATCTGATGTCCCAGCTTGGGTTGTTTCAAACGCGAATGCTATTGCAGATCTGCGTGGCTGGTCTTTTTTCATAGGACTTCAAATAATGTATAACTTGATCGAAAGATCTGCTGAGAGAGAACTATTGCCTATGGCTCGTGCTTTAGATATTGGAGTAACCGTGTGGTCTCCATTGGGTAGAGGAGTTCTTTCGGATCTTTGACGTACCCATCACATCGGCGAAATTAAGATCCTTGGATTCAATGACGCATCATGATGACATAGTTTTCTACACCAAGGACAATTTTTCCCATCATTTGTATTACATCCGCAAATATGATTTTTAATAAAGC
>JBAVTY010000200.1:0-2272 GCA_049696495.1 Candidatus Nitrosopolaris sp. | reverse complement strand
GATGCCTATTTAGGTGATTCTTAAACCGCGTGGCGTCTGGCGTGATAGATTGCTAATGACGTTCCATATCTCTATTCCTTTTATATTTAGTATCTGCCTTCTCTAGCTCCCAATCTAAAGCACAAAGCTTGCTTATTTTTACTAAGTCACCTTGTGATAGACTTTCTGATCTTAATTTCATATATTGTATCCGAATCAAGTGGTGAATTCCAACCTACGTTTTCTTTGATCAGATCAATGTACTCGCTATTAATTTCGTAGAGAAAAGAATTTCGGTTCAGATTTCTGGCAACCTTCATTGTAGTACCACTCCCACCGAAGGGGTCAAGAACTGTCTCCCCTTCAACCGTGTACAGTTGTATCAATCTTGATGGCAATTCATAGGGAAATGGTGCAGGATGCCCTTTGGTATATGACACGCCCATCTCCCAAACACTCCATGATACTTTCTTAATGAAATCTTCAGACAGTCTTTCAAGGGGTATTTGCATCTGACCCTCATTCTGGAATATTAGAATATATTCATGCATTATATTCAAACTAAAGTAACCCGGATATGGCTCAGATTTCAGGAATTTCGTTACGCCGCGCTGCCATAGCCCTTGCGTACCTTTGGGTTTGACCCAAATAATTTCTTTTTTAAATATAAAATTAAGATCCTCCATCATTTTTACTACATCCGCGTTGATAGGCTTCATTCCATCATTTGATACGGCGGTTCCAACATTAATTGCAACAAATCTGCCAGGAGCCATAACTCGCTTGATCTCTTTAAGAACGGATTGGATTTCACACAGGTATTTTGTATAGGCTTGGTTCGGACCCAATCCTTCTTCGCCATACTTTTTAAGATTCCAATAAGGGGGAGAGGTAACTACCAAGTGAATTGATTCTGATTTAATCTCTGGCATAGATGTTGAATCCGCAATAATTAATGTATGGGCGTTCTTGGTCTTATGAATATATGTCGTACTACTCATACGGATATTGTATATATCACGTAGCTACAAATCTATCGAGGCACACACTATTGATGATTATGAATAAACTGCAGTTATAGTTTCTTTATTAACAATGTCTACCACACGTCCTGCAGACATTCCATAGTGTTTAGAATGACCGTAATTACGTGGCAGACCGTCTGCCACATGAATGTATGTCGATTAAATGTACCTCCACATACATATGTAGGCTTTAGTAAGGATACCCCAAAACCACCAGCAGATTGTAGCAACGAAATGGGCGAAGCCGTCGTCATAGGAGCACAAAAAATACATGATAACAATACAAATACAAACAATCTTGATTTGATTTTCTCCCATTATCCCTCCCAATCCGCTCTAGAGCCTACACAGCCTACATCGCCTACACCCATGACGAGGTGCTAGTCTTCAACAATAAACTGGTCCTTTATCATCTCGTAAGGTAAATACATTTTACCATGATGTTTGTCTATAATATGCTGCGATAGTTTCATTATATTCCCGTCTGAAATAAATTCCATATTACAGCGTCTACAAATAAACTTGGTCATTACTATTGCTTAGAAGATCCATCTTTGATTCACAAAGATGGTTGTTGGAAAGTGACTTCAGCAAGCGATTGAATCGTCCTAGCATTCTGCACCTCCTCTAGCAATCGCTCCCCTGAGAAAAGACAGTATTGTTAGCATTCTCTAAATCATGGAGATTGATAAACTATATTTGTGAATAATCATGAAAGAAAGCACTCGACATTTATCCCAATAAATGCTCGTTTATCCCAATAGTATTCGCCCTTTCGTATATCCGTGGAGGTCATAATTAGTCTTGGGCTATTATTACCATCACTTAGTCTCGGCTGATATAATTTGAACACGGTCTACGTACCGTCAGTTGAATCGAATAAAGAAGTAGTCAGATAGCATTTAACAAGACATGAGTCTGTCTGTGTAGCCGTGGCTAAAAACTTGGGATACCAACAGGACCCCCAGGGAATCCACCTCCGCCTGGTGGCCCACTGCTTGGGCTAATAGGACTTCCAGCGCCAACAATACCTCCATCTGGGTGACTAATAACAGGAGTGACTGGGCTAATATTACCTCCACCTGCGCTGCCAGAGCCAATACGACCTACGGGGATGATAGGGTGACTAATTATAGCGTTAGGACCACCTGGGTGACTAATAACAGGAGTGACTGGTGTAATAGGAGTGCTTGGATGACAAACAACGGGATTGCCATGACAAAAAATAGGACTTTTTGGATGCCAACTAATAGGACCACTTTTGCCGT
>JBAVTY010000199.1:0-56568 GCA_049696495.1 Candidatus Nitrosopolaris sp. | reverse complement strand
TCTGATAGGAGTAAACCTCACATAATTGACTAAATGATAGTCAGCTAAAGCTGTATAGATAAAATTAATTTGTCAAAAAGCCAAGTACTAGTTTACTGTAATTGCCAATTGATTAACTTACAATGCTCTTAACAGAAGACGGTAAATTTCCATGTAAGAGTTCCGACTAACTAATTTTCGGTAGCCTCTATGTTCTATCATTATGAATTAAAAAGAAGCTCTATCTTTCGATTTAGATTTGCCAGGCATGATATTTAGTAGACAAAATTAAGGGTAAATTTGTTTACCCGTATACCTATCTATAATTACAATTGCTTTGGTAGGACATGTCTCGGCTGCAGCAAGTATCGTATTGAAGTTTGCTCCAGTCTCTGACACGACTATTGCTTTAGGATTTATTAATTTGTCCTTTTCTACTACGAAGACTCTGGGTGCAAGTCTTTCACAACTGCCAAATGCCATACAAAGCGATGGCTCGACAGTTATATGGAAACGGCCTTTTGGAATATCTAAGGAATTTGTAGTCGGTGATTGTAACTTAGAATTAAGTAAATCGTTAATGTTTATTCTTATATTTGCATTTGTTTCATTCGTTGTATCTTGCACTTCCTCCAAAATATTGGCAAAACCAGTTTCATCATATTGTCTTCTTTTTTCTCTATCAGAAAGAACTTCAAAGGCTGCATTAATCGTTCTTATTATACTCTGCGAATAGTCGGAATTGTTCCTGTCAGGATGATACTTCCTGGCTAGGTGTCTGTAGGCAGACCTGATCTCCCGATATTTAGCATTTTCTGGCACTCCTAGAATAGCATAATAACCGTTTGAATCCAATAGAGTACACAAAAGATGAAAAGATTGCATATAATACCTTTGAGGTGTGACTCATCGTCCCCCGGGTTTTGAGTTTGACTTTGGATTCAAGGTCCGGATCCGGAGATGTAGGTTGCATTCTGCCTGGACAATTCATGGATACTTGGAAATGAACTATTGATCGTTTAAGTATGGCACACTGAAGTCCCCTATGTGGATGGAACGAAATGGCTAACACTATTTTCAAAAAGAGGATAGATAATATTGCTGGAAGGTTATGTGAAATTTTTATTCCTATTAATGATGCGTATTTTATAGGAAGAGGAAAAACCATAGCTATATGCGCATTGTCTAGTATGGATCTACTTCAAGCTATTGCTAGAAGAGAAGACATGATGGAGAGAATTTTGATTGTTGGAAGATTACTCTCAGAGAACAAGGGAATAGATACGTTGGTTCGTTTTACATTAAAACACTCAGAGTTGGTTTACGTGGTTGTATGCGGGAAGGATGTAAAAGGGCATCAATCAGGACAAGCATTATTGTCGCTACATAGAAACGGCGTAACCGCTGAAGGAAAGATCATTGGAGCTACCAGCCCTCATCCGGTTTTGAGATGTTTACAGGAAGATATTGAATCGTTCAGAAAACAGATTATGATTTATGACTTGATAGGTTGTGAGGATATCGAAACCGTTAAAATCGCTATATCATCCTTAGATTGATTGTATAAACACAGTGCAAAACTAGCGGTTACCAAAGAAATACAGTAGAAGAACTTCCATTGCTTAGATCAAGGAACAATATTAAGGAAAGAGCCGAAAAAAAGAAACTATCAATAAGCATTCGTGAGTTACATCTGTCATACTTATTGTGATAGGTACGACTCGCTTATACTGGAAAAGGCCAACTTAGCGTTAATCGCTTTAGCATATTTGTAACACGTAGGGAATAAGACAATCTAACCCATCAGAGGCGAACTCAAATATCGTAGACCGTTTATGAAACCCCGGGGCAGTTGTCAGGTTATTTAAGCCTCAGAGTCTAAAGCTCGTAGAACAAGACCAGCTCCCCATTCTTCTGTCTCTGTACTTTTTTCAAATCCATGTTTATTGCCTGTGAAATTTTTTCATATCCGTCTCCTTCTACTAGTGTAGTTGCTGATCTACCGCCAACTAATTTCGGCGATATTGTCACAATTAGCTCGTTGACAACTCCGAGGTTAAGTAGAGACCAATTGAGTTCACCGCCCCCTTCTGCTAGAATGTTCTTAAATCCCATCTTTTTGAGATACAATAATGCATCTGCAAGATCAACGGTTTCGCTTCCAGCTATGATTACCATCGCACCAGTACTCGTGATTTTACGGATCTTGCTGTCATCTGCTCGCTCTGATACAAAGACTATTGTTTCGATCCTGTGAGCAGTTTTCAAAATTCTCGATTCTATGGGTATTCTACCATGGCTATCAACAACTAGTCTAGCAGGATCGCTTCCTTTGTTCGGCTTGATTAGCCTTACTGTAAGCAATGGATTATCTACAAGGACAGTCGAAATTCCCACTAAAATTGCATCCACCGATGAGCGTAATTCATGGACTCTTACTAGATCTCGTTTGGATGAAATTCGTGAATTTCCACAAGTGGTTGCAATCTTGCCGTCAACGGTCATTGCTGCATTAATTGTTATTCGCAAATTCGAATTGTGATCCATTCACGAACCTTCCATCTATCATGACCGCCTTGATCGAGTCCTGGCTAGCTCTGTGAACTATAGATGCGAATGGATTGTGTGTAGGGTACAGATCTACGTGGCTCTTATCAATAAAAATAATATCTGCCGCTCGGCCACCTTGAAGGTACCCTGAATTTAGTCTGAGAATTTCGGCATTATTTACTGTGGCCATCTTCAGAATCTCCCTGGCACTTAGAAAGCTGCGTTCGACAGACCGTGATGCCTTCCAGATGTAATCTAGCTCCCGTAAAATATCTGGAGAGTTCAACATTACGTTGTCACTCCCAATACCGATGATGCAACCTAGCTCTAACATTTTTCCAACCCTAGGTATCCCAGCACCCACAATCCCATTAGCTCTTGGACAGACAACCACTCCTATTCGTTTTCTCGATACCGATGATATATCCTTTTTAGTCGCATGAGTCATGTGAATAATAATATCAGGTTTCAGGTACCTCATAATTCGAGCGACTTCTGTCTTACCGGTAAGGGATTTAGAAAGTTCCACGGTATTTTCAGATTCAGCGGCATGAATTGCTGTTAGCAACTTTTTATCAGTTGCGCTTTTATTCCTGGCTCGAATCAATTTTTGATACTGTTGCAATGATTCATCGCTATTTTCGTTCGCTCCACTGATTCCGAAACCATCGGAAATTTCTAAAACATCGGAAGCCGTTTGCAATGCACTGTTAGGAAGACATCCTCTGGAGTAGCCACCGTTGGAGTCACGCGATCTTCTATCAACATAATACTCGACTCTACCAAATACTACACATTTGATCGGTAAACCAGAAATTGCATCTTTTAATAATTTGACTCCCTCAGGGCCGCCTTCACGAAAGTCTGCGAAGGTAGTTATCCCCTTCTTCAGCATAGACAACGCAGAACCTCTGATAAATGTCTTTAAATGATCTGGTTTACTTTGTAATATTTTCTGTTTTGCTCCATATATTGGGTGAACTCTTGCATCTAGACCAGAATCTACTGCTACATCTTTTCCTAATGAATCTCCTATATGGGTATGAGCGTTGATAAAACCAGGGGTTATGAGAAATCCTTCGGCATCAAAAATTGTACTGTTATGGATTTGCTTGCGATCGCCGTGGAAAGGTCCACCTTTTGCTTCTTTTATAATACCATCTTTTCCAATCTCAACATAACCACGTTCAACAAAAGTTAAATCTTTCCCGAGGAGCAGACTAGCATTTTTCAGTATTAGAGACATTCTACTTCGTAAATTGGTAGGTGCTTACCGTCATGTCTGAGATTTCTAATAGTGTCAAGTGCTTTAGTAGCGGCGTTAGCAGCTTTTCTGCCAGTTCTTCCAATCCCTATCCCACAATTTAATTTGACATTCATACCTTGAGTAACTTTGTTTATAGTCTCTTCTGCATCTTGCTTTGTCGCTGCGTTTGATACAACCATAAAATTGTCTCCTCCAAGGAAGAAAGTCAGCGATTCATTCTTGAGAAATTCCGCTGACAGCCTAGCGTAGATCTTGATAATAAGAGATGTAATTTCATATGGAGACAGCTTTGAAAACATCTTCGCAGAATTATTCATATCGATATGCATTATTTGCACAATTTCGTTGACGATTGGCATAGATTTCGAGATCGAGAATGGCACCGCAGGGGTTGCGAAAATTCTTGCTCCTTTAGTAATTGCTTTGCCGATTCTGCGGGAGTCGTATGCGTTCAAATTCGCCTGAAATGGTGTTACACCATTCCCTATAGCCATAGAGAGTTTAAGTTTGTTGTAAAGATCGGCTAGTTCACTCTCGATTTCTAAATGATCTGGTACTGAAAGACCGTTGGTAATTGCAAAATATTCATCAAATCTATTTGAAAAGACAAGACAGTCCTTCGCCGAAAATAGTCGTTGCAAATCGCAGTAGAGATTTGCCTGAAGCATTTGTAGCTCGGCTTCCCTGTCGGTACCAAGAGTAATGGTCCACGGGCCGTATTCCTCAATTTTAATAATTGTGAGCTGTATTGTCAACCTATTATTTTCATCTTTCCTAATTGCCTTGATTTCTCTTTTCTGATTTTCTTAAGTCTAATTGCCATATTAACTGCGCTAATAACTGCGCGCATGGGAACAATCTCGCTTCGGTCTTTTGCTTGTCTAAAGGTCATATTAGGCCCGGTAATCCCAAGTGCGACTGGTTTGCTATGTTTGATTGACAAATCAGCAATCAATCTGGCAGCATTTTCTGCGACTATCTCATCATGCGTAGTCTCGCCTTTGATTACTGCACCCAGAGTAATTGCAGCATCCACGTCTTTTTTTTTCAGCAGCTCTTGAACTATTACCGGCATATCATATGAACCTGGAACATAACATACATAAGAGATGATTGCATTCATCTTCTTCGCTTGTTTTTTTGCGTTATCAAGCATTGGAAAAGTAATCTCTCTGTTAAACTCTGAGACCACCACGCCTATTCTAATTTTATCCAATTATAATTTATGGCACCTTAGTGTACGTCCTGGTATACGTATTTCTTTAGCTGACTTGATTCCAATAATGGGATATTATTCTTGCTTGCATATTTTTTTGCCTTCTTTATCGATAGAGCCATATTGGTAGTCGAATCCAACATTTCACAAATCGCTACCGCAGGAACTAGTCCGGCTATATTCATTAAATATACACATAGTTCAGTATGGCCAGCTCTGCCGTGTAGTAAGCCCTTTGACGCTATCAAGATCGGTACATGACCAGGAGCACGGAAATTGTTTGAAAATTCTTCAATTCCGGTTGAATCAATTTTTTTACAAACTTCGGCCATCTTCATGATTGTCATTGCTCTGTCAATGTCAGTAATACCGGTGTATGTCTTGCGATGATTAACTGATATCGAAAAACTAGGTTTGTCGCCGTATGGAGATCTCCCGGCTGTTAGTTTCCCAAATACCGGATTTATCCCTGAGAGACCGTGTATTATATCATGCATATATGCTAGCCCCAATTTCACTGCACTTTCATTCGCAATTGCTAAGCAGATAAGACCTCCCGCAATTTTTCTGAAAGTGGCAATATGGTGCGGATTAGTCTGCTCTGCAGCCATCACCATATCGATCTCATCTTCTCGTCCTATTTCATCGTGAACAAGGACGAATCTTCCCTTTCTCAAAGCAATGATAGCTTCCTCAACCGAATCCAAATAGGTAATCTCTGGCTCAGATCAATTATATAGTTTACTAAAATTCTAGTATTTACTATTTTAGTGGTAGATGTCGTGATACGTATTTGCCGATAATATCTGTCTCGACATTAACTTTCACCCCTATCGATTTTATTCCTAGTGTAGTTATGGCCAGTGTATGCGGAATCAAACCCACTGAGATCATCTTGTATTTATTTTTAAAATCTATTATTGTAAGACTGACTCCGTCTATTGCAATCGGACCTTTTGGCACTATGTAAGATATTAGTTTCCTATCCTCAATTTTTATCCAGAACCGACTTTCTTTTGGTGATTTAATGATCTTCTTAATTATGCCTGTTCCGTCCACATGGCCAAGCACTAAGTGTCCTTCCAATCTGCCTCCCAACCTCAAACTCCTTTCAATGTTTACTCTGTCTCCCACTTTTAACAACCCGAGACAAGTGCGATTCATAGTTTCGTTTATTATCTCAAAATCGACAGTTTTGGATATTCTTGTAGCTGTTAGACAGACTCCATTAATACTCAGGCTATCGCCAACTTTTAGATTCGACTTCAGTCTACCATCCATGTTTATGCACAATTTGGTATCTGCTGACCTGTTGTTGCTTCTGATTTTGGATATGGACTTGACTTCCGCAAGACTCTCTATGATACCGGTGAACAAAGCGTTGATCTCTTCAGTTGTGCTCAGTTAAAAATATACTACATATCTAAATAGTATCCATTTTTTTGCTATTGTTTTCTCTAGTGACATATCTAGAAAAAGAAGTCCCTCAACAGCAAGGCAATTATTTGAGATCTGATCTATACAGCCTTTAATCGACTATTTTTTTTATAGGTACTCCCACCTGGAATAATAAAGATAACTGATAAGATCTTTAAGATCTATCGCAGAATATTTAAGGTATAAAACGATATAAGCCGTGTTGCTATATGAGATTTTTTATTAGTATATGTTGTAGAGTGCAGCTTTCAAAGACTGTTCTTCGTGAAATCAAAAACCCTCACTAAAGCATAATATTACATCTCAGAAATCGATCCTTCTAATCCGAATGAAAAAGGTTCCATAGCACCTAAAACGTATCGCGGTCCTGCGTACTATTCGCAAAAATATGTCTAATGTCGATAAAACGTTCATCCAACATCGAATTCATAGAAAGCGATGGTTTAATAATATTCGTAGTATTAAAGTTGCAATACTATTTATGGAATAGGGATACGTGACGATTCATAGATGCGAGTGCCATCTGTTACTATCCTTAACAAGCATCATTGGTTCACAATATCCAAAATGGCTTTCGCTTGCTTATAATGTACGGCGTCAATCATTTTTCCATCTAGCTTTACTACCCCAATGCCTTTTCCCTTCTGCATTGCGGGGCCCAAAGCATTTACTACTTTAGTTGCCCATCCAATTTCAATCTTGCTCGGCTTGAAAATTTCATGTACTGGTTCTATATGGGTTGGGTGAATTATGCTCTTCCCTACATAGCCTAATCTTTTTGCAGTTGCAGAATCATCCATTAATCCAGCGATGTCCACGACCTTTTGCCATATGCCATCGATCGCTACTATCCCGGCCGCTCTGGCGTCGATGGGAATTTTCATTCGAGCATACGTATATCCAGTTCCATCATTATCCACGTAATCGAGGTGCATATCATGGAGAAAGTCATAAAGCCCGAAGATTAAGGCGTTTACTCTTGAGTCAGCGCTAGCGATAGAATAAGCGTTCACTACCCCTTTAGCAGTTTCTATGGATGGCATTAATTTTATATGTCTCTTTTCAATTCCTCTCTTTTGTTCCAACTTAGCAATAAGTTCAGTAAGTTCCACTAGTTCGTTTTCCTCGTTTACTTTTGGCACAACTATGCCATCTAGCCCTTTTTGAATCGTAGAAATTAAGTCTTTATTTGAAATACCTGATTCCGGCGAATTTATCCTGACATACACATTTCTTGTTAAGTTATAATCTGCTCTTTGTTTCAATGCATCTGCGACCATCATTCTTGCTGTGACTTTTTCGTCTGAAAGCACAGAATCTTCCAAATCAAAACAAATGACATCTGCATTCAATTTCTTTGCTTTATGAACAAACCTCGCATTAATTCCAGGGACAAATATCAGACTTCTAAAAGTCGACATCAAAATGAAAAAGAGGATACATAGAGATTAGAGTTTCTGTGGAGTAGTCAAGATTTTACCAATCTGTTCACCTTTGGCCATCATTACATGTCCTTTAACCATGTCGTTAAATGGCAAGATAGTGTGAATCAGAGGCTTTATCTTGCCTTTGCTCGTCCAATAGATTACCTCTTCGAGTTCGGCTTTAGTGCCCTGTGTAGACCCAAGCAAGTTTGTTCCTTTAAAAAACAGATATCTCAGGTCGAGAGTAGTATCGTAACCAGTGGTTGCGCCAGTCGCGACAAGAGTTCCGCCACCCTTTAGAAGTGCAACTTCCTGTGGGAACGTAGCCTTGCCGACATGTTCGAAGACAATGTCTACTCCTTGCTTATTCGTAATTTCCCTTACTTTCTTAGACCAATCCGCTTCTCTATGATTGACAACATGGTCTGCGCCGATCTCTATGCATTTGTCCATTTTTTCCTTGTTTCCTGCTGTAGCAATGACTGTACAGTTATACAATTTTGCTATTTGAATACCCACCATTCCTACACCGCTAGTACCGCCCATTACCAAAACCGTTTGACCTGGCCTAATCTTGGCCCTGCCTACTAACATATGCCACGAAGTCATCCCAACCATTGAGACTGCCGCTGCATCCTCAAATGAAACATTTTCAGGTACTTTGGAAACGTTTACCTCAGGTAGATGTGTATACTGTGCAAAACCACCCCAAAGTGGGCCCGTTTGGAAACCCCAGATTGTTCTATCATTGCAGTCATACTCTCTTCCTGCCGTGCACATATCGCATACTCTGCAACTCATATTTGAATGGGAAACCACCCTATCACCAAGTTTGAGTTTAGTAACGTCCTCGCCTACTTCCACGATGTTGCCAGCGACATCACTGCCAGAAATGTGTGGCAGTGGTGTCTTTATAGGCTCGCCCCAGATAGCCCATAAGTCATTATAGTTATATGATGCTAAATCTACCTTTATCATAACTTCGTTAGGTTTCAGTTTCGGCATGTCGATGTCTTCGATTTTGATAACTTGTGTGGGATCTTTGCTATATTCTCGAAATACAGCTGCCTTCATAAAGGTGAAAGCGTTATAGAGACTTAATATAGTTAACTAAAGCGCAACATTTTCACACACAGATGCTACGCATGCTACTACAATTACTAAAAAAACAGGAATACTTAACTCATAATTCAAAGTGTGTTGTATAATGTCGTTATCTTTACTATATATATCAAAAAAGAGTTAAAGTCTATTTATCCTGAAATCTTTTTTTGGCTGCTGAATACTAAGCAATACTTGTTTCAATTCGTCATCTGTCAATGCCCTGTTGAGTTTCCCGCTAGACGCTGCATTTAATAGATAATTTTCAACGGCAGTTGCAAGTTCTGGTTTGACCATTCTAACATTCATCAAACGCTGACGGGCAGGAGCATCTAACAAGATCATCAATGCACGTTGGCGCATTGCAGAAGCCTCAGCTTCACGTTTCCTCGCTTCCTCGTCATTTGGCTGTTGGGATTGAGGAATCGACATATCGCCTCCAGACCTCCTCTTACATACGTCTAGGCGTATCGCTGTAGCTCCGGTGCAGCTTTCAGAATGTCTTTAAGGATTTCTGTAGACAACCTATCAATCTTTTTCATTCCTTCATCTGATATCAATCGGCCTCTCTTTTTCCTAGTAACATAGCCAGCTGCTTCTAATTGCTGTAATGCTTTGCGGATAATCGCTCCACCTGCATCTTTATGATGATCTAAATTGTATCCTATTCGTTTTCTTCCTCCGTACTCGCTCTTCAAATCCGAAACGCCCTCAGGACCATGGAAGTAAATTTTCCTTACTATTGATGCGCATCTCGTGTACCACCAGTCTTTATTCTGAGGGATCTTTTCAGCATGTGCTCCAGTCTTCACATACGCTGCCCATTGCGGAGCCTGGATTTTCTTATCGTTCCGTAAGTGTTCGGCTAATCTGGTTATTAGCTCGGTGGCTGGAATATCATAAGCTTTAGCCATAATAATTACTGAATAATCACGCTGTAAATCCCTTATAAATCCTTATAGGAATTAATTAGAATTTTGTGATAAGTGTGTCCGCACTTCAAACATGTGATCCTTATACTCTTTGTGTTAGTTCTTCCTACTCTGATTCTTGAATCTCTTCCAGGGATAATAAATTGTTTGCACTTCTTGCAGAACAAATGTCGAATTTCATAGTCCAGCCTCACACGCAACCTCATAGCAATTTTCTTAGCAAGATACGCCTGTTGATGGGCAATCTTTTCATTCCCTTGCGCTTCATTTAACGCATTAGCTATAAGGATCCGCACCCTATCTCTTGCGATGTCTTTCGCAATCTGCCTTCTCATAAATAAATACAGGTACTGGAATTTGGACATATAATATTTTTCCTGATAGGATCTGTCATTGTCGCGTGTTCTACTTCATAATATGACAAACCGCAGTTGCTCAGTAATACATCTGTTTGCCTCGCATTGCTCAGTAATGCATCGTCTTAGAGGCAATTAGCTAGCTGTGGCTGGGGGGATCGATCATGTAGTGAAGACAGCTATAATATACAGATCTAAGTTTAGTCATACACACTTGGTAGCATCAGTGGCACTCGTAATCGCGGAGGCATCTCTGGAGACTGTTCCCAAACAAATCGCAAGGCATATGTCTGTAATGAGGCATGCTGAAAGGCTTGGCAAAAAGCCTACGGAAATATTGCTAGATAGAAGCTACCATCATTCAGCAATGGTAACCGGCAAACTTGAAAGCGTGTGGAAGCGAGGCCGTCCAGACATAGTTCATTTTGCGTTACAAGAGGCGCTGTCCACTCCTTTATATCTGGAGAACAAATTGTCCGTTTATATCTATACAATAAACAGCAAAGTGATCTTAATAGGAGCTAATTTGAGGATACCTAAGTCATATTTCCGTTTCGAGGGACTGATGATGAAATTGTTCAAAGATAAAATAATAAAAAGCCAACAAGACAATAGAATTCTTTTAGAATTGCTAGATGACGTTACATTTGAACATTTGATTAAAAATATAGCAAGATCGAGTAAATCCATAGGACTATCGAGTGGCGGAGTTGCAAGCACTGCTGAGGAGGTAGTTTCAAAATACATCGATGGAATCGATCATTGTCAGTGCACAATCGTTATAGGAGGGTTCCCGAAAGGTCACTTCTCTGACGACATAAGCAATTTCTTAGACAATTCATACTCTATTGGAAAAATAAAATTGGAAGCGCATGTCGTTATTGCGCGAGTACTCTACGAGTGCGAGAAGAAAATGTCTATAGCCTAATATAGGCTGTTATGTGCTTTCGAATGACATTGTAGTTCTTCCGATAATGGGCGGCGACTTGTTTGTATTATCAATCACTGAAAACTAGTGGAAGGAAGCAAACCTACGCTATTTTGCATTAGGCATATGGGAAAGGATTATCTAACGAGCAGCCTCGCTGCTTTCTTAAATAATGTCGTTCCGTTTTTGCAGCTAAACTGAACCTTGATTATTCCATCAATCAGAGGGAGTAGAATTGATAGTAAGTCATCATCTGATTATAAGGCCTGTACTATCGTCATCATCGTCAATAATCTGAGTGGATCAACTTATGAACTAATGGATCACTACCGCTTACGACTCATCAATGTTTCTCTATTTCAGCTTCGACTATCACACCTTATTTCAAATATTTCGAGAGCAATGACTCCACTCTCACTGACCCTGCTACGAAGGCATTTTTGTGGCTTATACCTTCTTAAGGATATGATCTGCTGATAAATGCATTAAATGAAATTAAACTATTATGCTATTTCCTCATTGTACCCATCCGAGATATTTGATAATTGATCTTTCTGTCTTCGACTGTTTCTAGTACATATTCTCCTGATATGCGCAATCCGGTAAGCCATACTTATCACCCTAGAAATGTATTGTCCGTTTCCCTCCTACTTTATTCTGCGTTAGTGATAATGAATCTACGTTAGACTAGAAAATGTCCTTATCAACGGAACAACGAATCCATTATTAAGGCAATGAATAATGTGGCCAAATACGGGCTGGTGAATTTGAATACTATCCAAGAAACTCTCTCGTTTGGCTTTAACATTAGCCAGACCGATAACACTAGTATGATTACACCGGAGATACTCGCAGTAACCAAATAAATCTGTCCGAAGTGGTTGAAAACGAATGGCAAAATGCTGAACAAAACCATGATTAATGTAGTCACTGCTATTATGCGGACTGATTTCTTCTCGTCAGAAACCGCTGGTAGCATCGGAACACCAGCCTTTCTATAATCTTTCCTAGCATGCAAAGCAAGGCTCCAAATGTGAGGTGGGATCCACAGGAAAACTAGACCAGCCATAATCAAGCCGATTTCAATATTTTGTGTTGTGATTGCAATATAGCCTATCATGGCAGGTATGCCGCCTGAAAAACCGCCTAAAATAATATTTGTTCGGCTAGTCCTCTTCAACCATTTACTGTAAACTATTATGTTATCAAACAATCCAAAACCCATCAATGCGAAAGCCCAGATGTTAATAAGCCAGGCAAGTACTAAGGAAATTGCCGCGAGAATCAAGCCAAACACCAAGGCATTATGCGGGGAAATTCTTCCCGATGGAATAGGTCTTTTCTTAGTTCTCTCCATAATTCCATCAATATCTCGGTCGTTGTAACCGGTGAGCGTGTCAGCGGCTGCTGAACCAGCAGCTATTCCGCCTATAATCAACACCCAGGTTAGGGGGTGAACGACGATATGCGATAAGAAAGATGCCGTGAGCGCTGAAGCAAAAGCTGTGAATACAAGCAGGTACCAAATCTTTGGCTTCGTTAGCTCATAATAATTTTTGAGCGTATTGCTGGCGCTCATTTGCGGGAGCAAGGTGCCCATATCAGTTTTTTTAATTATTCTCTTATAAAAGGCAATATCACGTTATGTTTATCTTCCTAGCAAACGCTATTTTGATATTGAGGTCGGATAGATTATTTCCCGTGCAGTCTTCCTCATTTCAATAAAAGTTTCCGTCTTTTGAACTCCTTCAACACGACCCACCTTCTCAGAGATCAAGTGATGCATTTCATCAAGAGAGCGTGCATTCATTGTTACCAGGATGTCAAATCTTCCGGTGACTTCTGCGATTTCTCTGACCTCCGGAATCCTGAATAGTTCGGTCAGGACATTATCTCTCATTTTTGAATCCATATTAATTCCAGTGAGTGCTTTAACGTTGAACCCAAGAGCTTCATCATTAACTACTATGGTGAATTTCTTAATGAGTCCTCTCTTTACGAGCCGCTTTATTCTGCTGTAAACAACGGAAGCGTTAACATTAATCTTCTTCGAAAGCTTGGGTACAGAAATGCTTGCATCTGTAGCAAGCTCGCCTAATATTTTTAGATCCAAATCATCTGTCTTTCCCATTCAATATCGTAATTATATCTCTAATTGAGCGACTAATAAACGTATTAATTTCAAACTTGGTTACGTTTTTTGGAATAATCATGTTTGATTAAAGGATGTTCCTGTCTTTCAGTAATTCTGCAAGTAAAACTGCGCCCTTTGCCGAACCCATTTTCTCGTTATGCGATAGTAAAACGTATTTCAGCCCGTTGCTGAAGACAGTGTCCTTTCTCACCCTACCTACCACTGTTGTCATTCCATCATTAATTTCCCTATCTATACGTGGCTGTGGTCTAGTGGGATCATCATGGACAACGATAAAATCCTTTGGAGCTGAAGGTAATCTTTTTACTGATACGGATTTAGAGAATTTTAACATCTCCTCTTTTGCGTCTTGTGGCGCGCAATGCTTCTTCGTTCCAACAAATACAGCTTCTGTATGACCATCCGATACCGGAACCCGAGTGCAGGTACAACTTACCTTGAATGTAGCTGGAGTAATAGATTTGGAATTAAGGTCACCTAAAATCTTCTTAGATTCAATCTGAACCTTTTCCTCTTCTTTAGGAATATACGGGATGACATTATCCATGATATCAAGAGCTATAACGCCAGGGGATCTGCCTGCTCCAGATAAAGCTTGGAGGGAAGTCATAAAAACCATCTCGACTCCGTACTCCTTTATGATCGGTTTTAGTGTAATGGCAAGCCCTGTGGTAGTACAGTTTGGCAGTGGGGCAATGAACCCTTGCCATCCCCTATTTTTTCTTTGGATGTTTAGTAATTCCGCGTGTTCGTCATTTATACCTGGAATCAAAATTGGAACATCTTCTTCATACCTAAAAGCGGCAGCAGTACTTATAACAGGAACAGATTTTGCAAATTGTGGCTCGATTACTTTTGCATCCTCAGATTCCAAAGCAGTAAATATCATATCAAATCTTTCTGGGCGTATATCTTCTACTTTGCTAACGGTGACATCCCTTATATATTCAGGAATCGTCTCTCTGTTCTGCCAGCGCAAAATACCAGAATTTGGATCGCGGAGTGCATCTATGTATTTTTTGCCAGCGGATCGTTCTGATGACACTATCTCTGTTAACTCAAACCATGGATGTTTATTTAGTGCAAGAACAAATTGCTGTCCGACAACGCCTGTGGCTCCGATAAGAGCAACTTTTAGCATACGATGGCAGATAATCGATATGCAGTTAATAATCGTTTTCAGAATTGCAACTAACCGAATTTGCGATATCTCTTTGATGCGGAAGATCTATATGAAATTATGTAAACTGAAATGATAATAAATGGAAAAAGCGATCAAGCAATAGAAAAATTATGATAGAGCCAAGCGCTTGCTTCCATGGAGGCATTTATTCAGTAGATCCTAGTTTAGTGAAGATCGATTTTAGTTCAAATGTTAATCCACTTGGAGTCTCTAAGAATGTCTTGAGATCTATCAAGAAAGACCTGGGATCACTTTCTTCATCGTACCCTGATCCAGAATGCAACGATTTGAAAAAAAGTCTGTCAGATTATCTTAATATTCATCGTGAATGCATTAACGTAGGAAACGGAGCTACCGAAATAATCCACAACTTTGCTAGAATGTTTGCTAGGAAAAAAGTAATCATCCCTTCCCCATCATTTTGCGAATATGAACTTGCATCAAGGCGAATGGGTGCAAGCATTTTTCTTGTGCCCCTACAGAATTTGAACTTGGATGCTGATCAAATTATTGAAAAAGCTAAGGGATCTGATGCCATATTTTTATGCAATCCAAATAACCCTACTGGTCTACTTTACAGAAAGTTGCTAAAAAAGATTATCGAACGCATCGACAATTCAACCAAAATTCTTGTAGACGAATGTTTTATCGAACTTGTTAATGAATCGGATCGACATACCATGATTAGGAACATAGATGAATTTGATAATCTGATAATTTTAAGATCACTCACAAAATCTTTTGGTCTTGCAGGTCTCAGGCTCGGATACAGTGTATCCAACTCTAAACTTGCCAAACAATTGGCTGCTGGTCAAATATCTTGGAACGTAAATGGGATAGCACAAAGAGCTGGCAGCGTAGCACTGATGGATTTAGAGCATTTAACGAAAGCACGGGCAGTCGTGAAAGAGGAGCGTGACTTTATGTACAATAACGTTAGGAAAAAAACGAGATGTTTTGTCCCTTCTAAATCTGATGCGAATTATTTCTTGATTCGTCTAACAGATAACAAATATTCCTCGACAGAAATGAGAGATTCTCTTTTGACCCAAAGTGGAGTACTTGTGAGGGATTGTAGTACATTTAGCAGAATGGGATCAAATTACATTCGTGTAGCTATCAAGAATCACGGAGAGAACCTCATGTTATTAAATGCTCTGGAGTCGATTGAAAATTGAAGGCTAAACTATTGATGATCCAAGGAACATCGTCTGGTGCAGGTAAAAGCACAATTGTTACAGGATTATGCAGAATTTTTTCCAATCGAGGATATCGTGTGGCTCCATTCAAGGCTCAGAATATGTCTTCAAATATTCATACAATTACCAAAAAATCCGAATCTGTAGAGATAGCTCAAGCACAAGCTATCCAAGCCGAAGCTTGTAGAAAGCGGCCAGACGTAAAAATGAATCCCATTTTATTAAAACCACTCGCCAACTTCCGGAGCAGGGTTATCTTGAACGGGAGGTTTTATTCCGAGATGCATGCAAAAGAATATTATGAAACATTTACCTTGCAGAAGGGTTTCCCCGTCGTGATTGAGGCGCTTGAAAACCTTAGGATAGAAAACGAAATAGTCGTTATTGAAGGTGCTGGCTCGCCAGCCGAAATTAACATTTCGAAGTATGACATCGCAAATATGTTGCTTGCAAAGAAAGTCGACGCGCCGGTAATCATTGTGGCAGACATAGAACGAGGGGGATGTTTTGCAAGCATTGTAGGTACTCTCAAGTTATTAAAACCTCAGTATAGGAGATTAACACGTGGTTTCTTAATAAACAAATTCTGCGGCGATCCATCGATCTTAGAACCAGCAATATTATCTGTAGAAAGAATTACTCGGAAAAAAAATTTCGGAGTAATTCCGAAATTGGCCTTTAATTTGCCTCCTGAGGATTCGCTTGACAGTGTCACAAAAATTCAAATTCCACCGAGAGATCTGGATAGGGAGATCGACATTCTTGCGAATTCGATACAAGATAAGATCTCTATAGACGAGATAATGACAAATGTTGTGGGTCTTATTAAGATATAATGGAAGCTGGCTATGAATTTTTATTAATTGGACTGATAGGAGGAGTATTAATAGACATCATGTTCGGGGACCCCCCTAACAGATTTCATCCCGTGTCATGGCTAGGGACACTAATCGGCCTACTTATCCCAAGAATTAAAGGAGACAAAGCTGGCTACAATGTGAATAAGGAAAAGCTCCGGGGTGTGGTTTTCGTAATCATATTAGTTGCATCAATTGGCGTCGCAACCCAGTTTTTAGTCTGTATATGTCTTCATCTAATTGGAATAGCTGCCGCTACAGTTCTCGCGGCTCTAATATTGAAAACTGCTCTTGCAATAAAGGGAATGGAAAAACATGCTATCGAGATCATAGACGCCCTAGAACGGGGTGACCTCAAGAGAGCACAACATAATTTGTCATTGATAGTGAGAAGACGAACTGAACAACTCAGTAGACAATATGTCCTTTCGGCTACAATAGAATGCATAGGAGAAAGTACTGTCGACGGAATTGTTGCGCCATTATTTTTCTATTCATTATTAGGACCAGCGGGTGCGCTATCGTACAGGATGATTAATACACTTGATTCAATGGTAGGGTACAAAGACGACTATTACAAGAATATTGGATGGATGTCTGCTAAATTGGATACTTTCTCTAACTGGGCACCTGCTAGGATTACCTCGTTTTTGATGGTTATTTCCTCTCAATTGGTTGGCGCAGACTGGAAGAATTCTATCCAGATTTTGCGTAGTGATCACAACAAGACTCATAGCCCAAATGCTGGATACCCGATGGCTGCAATGGCTGGCGCCCTTCGAATTAAGCTTGAAAAAATCGGACATTATTCCCTTGGGGAAAATCGTGAGCCTTTAACAATTGCGAAATGTAGGATAGCAGTCTCTATAATGAAATTCTGTTCGGCCTTGGTCTATCCATTCCAATGTTATTGATTTTATATCTTGTTGGTTGGTGGAAACTTCTGTTTGGTTTTTAGATCGATACAAGCAATAATTTCATTTCTGTCAATAATACCTGTTACTAGACGTTCAACTACTATCGATATCTACTATGTCGCAAAAGTCATGTATCTATTTCCCTTCGCTGGAGCCATTATTGGGACAATAGTGGGGATATTCGCATACGCAATCTCGTTCTATATACAACCTCTGCTCCTTGGACTTTTGGTCACGACCGTACTCGTCATAATTACGGGGGCAAATCACACGGATGCACTTGCTGATTTTGCTGACGGATTAATGGCTAAGGGAGGAAAAGAGGTTAAGCACAAAGCAATGCTTGATCCAGCCGTAGGATCCGCCGGAACAGCAGCGATCGTTCTTTACGCCGCTGGTATGATTATTGCACTATCCAGTTCCCATCTTGAAGGGATAAAACTGTTGACCAGTCTAGTAGTTGCAGAAACAATTGCCAAATATATAATGGTACTGCAGGCCCACATAGGATTATCTGCCTGGGAAGGTGTCAGTTCTCCGTTTACTGCAAGTATGAAGGATAGACGAAAATTGTTGGCTGCTACAGCCATTATGATTCTAATACTCGCGGTAACAGGGGGCGGTTATGTTAGTATTATGTCGTTGGTTGGTTCCTTACTGATTGGTGTAATAATACACTACACTTCAAAGAGAAGCTTTGGTGGTACATCTGGCGACGTCATAGGTGCATCAAATGAGCTTACTCGTCTTTCATCTTTAATTATTTTCTCCGCAGCTACAAGCGATTGGGCCAAACAAGCGATATGATAGCTGCTTTAATGTGTGGCGGGAGAGGTACCAGAATGGGCACTGCCCTTGAAACTGAAAAACCGATGTTAAAATTGATGGGTATGACAATGGTTGACCGAGTACTACGCGCGTTAGTAGGGTTTGGGCAATTCGAGAAAATTGTAGCCATCTCGAGTCTTAATACTCCCAAAACCACCGTATTCCTACGTAACCATAATTACTCTAGTTTAGGACTGATCGATGTAGTTGAAACTAACGGAATAAGTTATTCAAAGGATCTTTCGATGGTTGTTCACAAGTTCGAACCTTCAAGGGTCTTCGTCGTATCGGCAGATCTTCCACTCCTGAATTCAAAAATTGTTCAAGCCATAGTTGTCAAGTTGCCTAATTTCCCTTGCGTGTCTATCTTGCTTGAAAAGCTGTTTGTTGAAAGTATTGGTATAGAACCTAGCATAATAATCGTTATAGGAAAAAAAGAGTATTCTCACTCTGGCATAACCATTCTTGATTCCTCAAAAGTTAAGCACGACCATATTTTACAGGAAGATTATATAGTCATGAACAAGAAGGAACTCGCGATCAATGTAAATACTACAAGAGGATTAGAGATCGCAGAAGCACTGCTTGAAGACAAGAATTAGTCAAGTATGTTTTCGACTTTGCTAAGAATATTCGCTTTGGCGCCAGCCTTTTTAGCAAGTGCTTGGCCACAAGATTTACAATTAATATCTGTTGTTGTATGTGTAAAGATAATCCTTTTTTCTCCACACTCAGTACACTGAACTGAAATAAAATTACTTTGTGGTTTTGGAATCAAAATGTTTCGTTTAGACGTCATTGTTATAAACCCCTTCTTAGGGTTGTATTTCAAGTTTCCGCATCCGTATGCCTGTGGTGTGCCTCTGTCTTTGACAAGTTTTACAGGTATAACGTAATCTAATCTTCTTTGTAGTCTTAGCCGTCCTCTTTAGTTCTGGAAACTTTTGTCCCCCATAACCTCGCTTATCCTCAGCGTGTCGACGCGCACCCTGTGCCATAGCTCTGTCCTTGCCCTTCTTATAAATAGACACAGCCTGGACTGTGTGAGTCTTGCATTTAGAACAGAATTTCTTCTGCTCTTTCTGCATTTTCATTATACTCAATGCTAGTTGGGGGTAATTTAAGTAAAGCGCCTGGATATCATTAATTTATATAAATGTACACTACCATGTATGTGCTGAGAAACTGCTCAATTAGAGCAGTTTAATTCAGAAATAAGATCACATGAGGGTTTTCGATATCACTATAAATATAAGTATATACGAGTCATAAAAGGTCTTTGTGGTTAACTATCGTAGGTGTTGCTTGCAACTTGGACACTAATGACAGAAAGGCAGTCCAAAGATCCTTGACATCAACCTGAACCCTACTTAGACTTATACAATGACATTGAAGTATCGTATGTATAGACGGGCAAACTCGTGTTCACGGTGTGGCCATATGATGCCGCATAAAGTTTTATTCTTTTTAAGATTTTGCAGAGGAAGAGGCTAAAGGAGAGCTAGACATTTTTGACATAAAGAAGATAGTCAGGAATTCGAACATGATGATAATGCGTGCGTTCATGAAAAAAAGTAATAATATTGGGCACAAGCAAAAAATATAATATTCATATGCGAGATGCAGAAAAAATTGAATTCGAGGTGAGAGAAATATCTGTTACAGACTTGCGAAGAGGTTTTTTCGAAACGTTATCGAATCTAGCCGAGGTTGGAAGAATCGGCGAAGACCAGTGGAATGCAAAGAAAATTTTACATGAGATTACATCTTATCCATTCTGCAAAATCTTTGTTGCAGTTAAGAAGGACGGTGAAATCGTCGGTTCAAACACATTATTGATAGAACAGAAGTTTATACATAATGGGGGAAAAGTTGGGCATATCGAAGACGTAGTAACCAAAAAAGGATATGAGGGCATGGGTATCGGTACTGCGTTAGTGGGCGAATCGTTAAGGTTTGCAAGACAAATGAAATGTTATAAAGTGATTCTAGATTGCTCAGAAGAGAATGTGTCGTTCTATAAAAAAATTGGCTTCAAAGTGTATGGGATCTCTATGAGGTATGACTTTATGTCGACTACCGCCGATTAAAATCGATGGCTTGTAGCTAGATAGTAAATCCGCTACTCTAGACTGTTTGACCGCAGTATTTGTTTGTTGATTTTAAGACAAATGCCATTTCAGCTACAAAATTACATGCGTCATTGTATCTCTTCATAGTCTCCTTTAGCAAGCATGCGGTGTGCGTCCCGGGACGCAGAGGGCATACTATGTGGATATCCATATTCCTGCATAGCATGTAGCGTGGAGCCCCGGGACGCAGAGGGCATACTATGTGGATCCATATTCCTGCATAGCATCTAGCGTGGAGCCCCGTCACAGACATGTGGTGTGACGCTACACACATACACTGGGGAGGTATATTTTTCGAAGAAATTCGACTTTTGGGCAGGAAAAGCCATCAAAAACAGCGAAAAAGATGCTAGGGGGTGTATGTGTGTACCAGCATGCGCTACAGCCGTGGAGTATAGAAAAGGACTAAGCTTGCTTTTCTTCCCGTAACGGGAGCCCCCATCACTGACATGATTCAATATGGCCATTCTGTTATGGAGTGTTACAAGCGATGTGTTCTAGTTTTAATCCTAATACTGACATCGATTTTCTGAATGCATTGCTAGTATACTGTGAACCATTGTCTGTTCTAATGATGGGTTTGTTTTTGTTGTTGCTCCTTATGCGATACAAGACCATTCCCTATAGAGATAATGGCATTCTCTTTTACTGCAGATAAATCAAAACAATAGCCTATCCATTCTCTCGTAAATACATCAAAAACACTGAATAGATATCCCCAGCCGTCAATGCCACAGTGAACATATGTCAAATCAACTTCCCATATCTCGTGTGGTCTGTCAACCTTATTGACGTCCTTGTACTTTAAGAGAGAAATAGTAAACGATAACACCATACTTTGAAAAGCCTGGAGAAGAAATTATCAATGTACGGAGATGGTTTTTCCTAGGTTCTTTGCAGGAAGTATATTTGAAAAACAAAAGAACATTGGAGAAGAGGATATTTGCTACCTTTTAGAAGGCTATAGATGAACCCCTGTAATCGATAGTAGTATTGCATTTCGTACGGACAGCTTTCTATACATCTGAGCAGCCTCATCTTGGTTCATGTTTGATAATAATATTTTCTATTAGGGTTATAGATATTTTCTAAGTATCAAAGAATGATCTGCTCGTCTCCAAATATTATCAATCATTCACAATATTTCAGAACAAAACGTCTCAGTTAAAACACTTATGCTAATTGGGGGAACAAATTGATAGACTATAATACTACAATACGGAGTCTCTGAGCTTGATGAATATTATATTGATTCTATCTACTTTCCAGTTTGTGCGCCAACCCCGATGCCGTCATCGCTAGTTACCTTCAAAGTATTTTACCCGCTCTTTTTTAAATTCGCGTAAGCTGAATAAAATCCTATAATCTTTAATGCCTGTCGATTCTGACATCTGTTTTGCAATTTTTTCTGCTGATTCTATTGTACGTGCGTGTATCATGCTAAACAAATTAAACTGCCAGTCTGGATAAATTGGTCTCCGATAACAATGACTCACCTGCGGATAAGCTGCGAGCTTATTGCCAACCTCATCAATCTTTAAAACAGGGACTTTCCATACCACCATACCATTGGCAGTGAAACCCGCATCCCGATGGCGCAAGATTGCTGCGAACCTCCGCATTACTCCGAGATCTTCATATTCTTTAGCTTTTGCAAAGAGTTGAGAAGTTGTTATGCCAAGACTATCTGCCAGCTCCTTAAATGGTTCTGGTATTACCTTTAAATCCTTCTGAAGTTCGCGGATAAATTCCTTATCTCGTTCGCTGAGATTGAATTTCAGTGGATTCAAAGCCTTAACCCGATCGGTTGGTTCAGGTACCTTGGCATCCTCATTAACCATATCCAGTCTAACGCCTATCTTATAGAGCTTCAAAGTTGGCAGCACACGATATTTAATAACACCATCTATTGAAGCCATTTTGTCTAAATCTGTCTTTATTTCAGCATATGGAGGAACCGCAAGAGTAAACCACATGTTAAACTCGTGATTTCTCTCATAATTATGACTCACTCCTGGATGCTTGTTCACCTGTTCAGCAACATGATTGAGTTTGTTAAACTTAACCGCGAAGGCGATAAGAGCACTTTTATAGCCAAGTCGTCTTGTATCGAATATGGCATTAATCTGTCTAATTAGACCTATTTGCTTTAAGTATGAAGTTCTTTGCATAACATCTTTTTCAGAGATATTGTAACGTTTTGATATCTCAAGATATGGTCTATCAGTTAGCGGAAAAACCCATTGGATTTCATTCAAAAGCTGTTTATCTAGCTTATCGATTTGCTGTGCCTGAACTGATGTTGCTACCAAGTACTAGTCGTCATACTTGCTCATCTATTAAAAACCTATCACAATTGAGTCTATATAAGATGTATTAGCTGAATCCGATTTCACTTTCTCACTCAGTGGACCATGTTTATTGTGATATTGGAGATACTTGTAACTTGACACAAACTAATATTACTATTTTGGTCTGTATTTTGAGTTTTTACTCGTTTTCAATCATTTCGTTTAGACAACGAAGCAGATGCTAACGCAGAAGGTGTGATATTGAAGTTATTGTCGTAAAGGGCTCTTATTTCTGCAATATCCTTATCAGCTAGGTATTTGCCATCTGACATTTCAGCATACATCTCGAGTTCATTCATGTCAATAAGTGTGGGCAACACGACTGACACTTCTTTTTGAGACAGAATGAATTTGATCGCCAACTGTGTTATATTCCACCCATTTACGAGGCCTATTGGTTTCATTTTTTCAACCTTTTGTATTGCTTCAACAATCCATTCCCTTTTTCTACTGCTTCTATGATCATTTTTTTCGAAGACCGTCTTTTCATTGACTTTCCCTGTTAGCACACCGGATGCATCAGGGACTCTCACCATAATTCCTACTCTATTCTTTTTAGCTATATCAAAAAAAGCATTGCCTGGGTCCTGTTCTAAGATATTGTAAACAGTCTGCAGGCAGGTGATATTTCGGTTTTCCATTGCGAACATCCCTTCATCTTTCCAACCGATAGCAGGTCCTAACGCTACGCCATGACTTCTGATCTTGCCATTCTTTATGCAAGCATCTATGGAATGGAAGAGTTGATCGTTTTTAATAGCGTTCATTTTTGGATTATGGAGGCTGTATACGTCGACGCAGTCTGTATCCAGTCTTATTAAGCTCTGCTCAAGAGCATATTCCAGAAATTCATGGTCATGTTTCTGTGGCAATTCGCTATGACCAACCTGTTCATTGGCATACATATCATAGCCCCATTTTGTAGAATATATTATTTCATCTCCATCCTGTCCACTTCCGCCTCCGCCACTGCGCATACCTCTAAAAGCTCTAGCTACGAGTTTTTCGCTTTTACCATTTCCATACATATCTGCCATTTCATAAAAGTTGATGCCAAGATCATAGGCACGCTTCAACATTCGAATTGCTTCGTCATCGTCAATCTTCCTGCCGCCCGTCCACCAATCTAATGCGATAGTCCATGTACCAAATCCTATTTCACTAACTTTAATTCCGCTTTTTCCTAATTTTCGATATTTCATTTATCGGTTCAATAACTCCTGAAGCTCTTTCACAATCTCTGTGAATTCTGAATCATTGAAAACAGCTTGACAGTCCTCATTAATTACATCTATAACGGAGACGGATTGATTGTTATATTCGTGTTGAGATTCCTCTTGAGCCTGAAGTTTTGTGTTAGATAATAATTTGATAGGGATCCATGACCTGCAACCGGTTAGCTCTGGTTTAATATCGACTTCTATAGGGTTATTCATTTTGTAAACTCGTAACACGACTACATTCATTGGTTTTTTAGGGTTATATCTCATTCTTACGTTGATGTAACGATCATTCCATATGTGATATTTCTCCAATCGTCCCAATACCCCCTCATCCGCAATTTCCATAACTTGGACTACAGTTGCACACGAACTTATTCTGTTCCTGTTGTCCCTTGGTGTGTTTTGCAGTACAATATCTAATTTGTTCACGTAGTCTGGTTGGAGTAACTCTTTGGATTGATGCTCGTAGGTTGGATAAAGAAAAAAATTGCTATGTTTTACTTCAAAACCATATTTATATTCCATAATTCCGCCTTTTCGAAGGAGAATTACCTGCCTTCCTTCCTCGAGTGCTTTACAAACTATTGCCCATTCTTTCAGCCCTGCGGTGGTGCCATTAATGGCTTTTACTCCTCCCATGGAAATCTCCGTCTTAGAATGATCCAAAGCGGGCATGATTTCACTATCCTATACTCCTGACGATATCTTCGATGGCCTTATAAACGCAGACAATCATGGGTGTATCCTTGGTCACATATTCACTGACCCTAGTTTCCCGCAACTGAACTATCAAATCCTGAAAAAGGATTAAATCATTTGTTTCAAAGGCAAGCGTGAAATCTTGATCGTCGATGCCAAAGGAATATGATGTATTTAATCTAACTTCCGGAAATCTTCTGCCGACTGCTATATGTTCTTCCATCATTTTCTTCCGCTCTCCAAAAGGAAGCAAATACCACTCTCGCGCTTTGATAAAAGGATATACAATTACATACTTCATCGGGTTTTCGTCAGTCATAAATCCAGGCATAATTTTGTTAGTTGAGTAAACGGATTGTCGAATGCAAGAAAGGTATACATGAGAGGGTTCGATATATTTTCCAATTATGGTAGAATAAACTTTCGATGCCAATATCTGCATCTTTTCAACTGAATCACAAATCATCCATAACATGAAGTCCGTGTCTGGTCGAAGTCCTAATGTCGAATAAGTCCGAACTTTCATCTTTGAATTTGCGACCTCTACCAAGTTTGAAAATTCCTTGGCTGCCTCGTCTTTTGCTATGTCATTAAGCCATCTCCATTTTGCGTCAACCTTATAGAATGAAAAATTTAAATATGTTGGTGTCTTCGGCGAAGATAAAGAGGATGGCGATCGTGCTGCGTCATCGATTTCCAGTTCCGAGACCATTTGATAACAAAATGTGTAAACTATATTTAAAACTAGATCTGGTTATTTCACGCTCCTCTAAGCTTAGTTTTCTTCTACTCCAAGCCATCCATAACCTTTTGTTTCGAGCTCTTCTGAGAGTTCTTTGTTCCCTGATTTAATGATTCTCCCTTTTGACATAACGTGAACATGATCTAATCTTGATAAGTATCTGAGGATTCGTGCGTAATGAGTAATTACAACAACCCCCGCACCAGTTTCGATTAACTTGTTGATTGCTTCTGCCACAGACTTTACAGCGTCAATATCTAGGCCAGAGTCCGGCTCGTCAAGAATTGCAAGATTTGGCTTAAGGACTAGCATCTGCATTACCTCTGACCTTTTTTTCTCGCCCCCAGAAAATCCTTCGTTCAGATACCTGCTGAGAAACACTGGATCTAAGCCAACGGAATCCAAATTTCTTTTAACATATTCATGGAACTCTCTTACAGTCAAAAAAACTTCCCTATTCTTCTGTTCTTCCCCCAATGTTTTGTTTAAAGTATTGTATGCGTTCCTTAAGAAGTGGCTATAGCCAACCCCGGCTATTTCTATCGGATATTGGAAGCCAAGAAAGATGCCTTTCTTTGCTCTTTCGTCTGTTGATAAATCCAGAATACTATGACCTTTAATAAGTATGTCGCCTGAAGTAACACTATATTTTGGGTGTCCAAGTAATACGTTTGCAAAAGTACTCTTGCCGGAACCATTTGGTCCCATAAGAGCGTGAACTTCGTCCTTGTCTATCGTAAGATTCAGACCTGTTAGAATCTCCTTACCCTCTATGCTAGCATGCAAATCTTTTGTTTGTAAGAATGACATTGTAATATCTTTACTTTTAGATGAATATAATATAAGGATATACGTCTCCTTTTTGTTCTACAAGATATCGCGGTATTAGAAAAAAAATGCATAGCAATCATAAATGCTAAGCTGGTTACGTACATAGGTTCTGTATACTGATGAAGTAATAGATCTAATGTAATTTGTCGTTAGGATGGCGATTTCTTTTAGCCAACACATCTGGCAACCTCTAAAAGAGTGCTCTGTAGAGAGCAATGCCCTCGAAGTTAAAAGACAATAAATTATAAGAACAATACTAGCAAGGTCTTAGGGGTTTCTTCCTTATTGTACCTTCAGGGATCCTGTCATGTATGGATGTACAGAGCAATGGAAAGGGTAGTTCCCTGCAGCCAATTTCGTCGTCCCAAATTTAGCTGATGCAGCTGGCATGATAATGCTTGTGTCAAAGAGTTTCCCTGATGTAGAATCACTTGGGTCCTTACCGTTAGTTATTGTATGTGGTACTGAATCTTTGTTGGTTACCGCCACTGACTCTCCTTTCTTCACGGTCGGGGTGTCAGGGGCATAAGCTGGGTTTCCTTGTGTAGATGCGCCTGCTAGAATCGTCACAGAGGCTCCCACGGGGCCACTACTAGCTCCGGCACTGCCAGACGCACCGGCTTGCGGATTAGCAGCAGCTATATCTTGCGGAGTTAAATTCTTCCTATATAAGGAGAACATTACACCTGGAACCGGCGCAATACTATGAAAAGTAGGATAGATGATCAATCCTGTAATCGCTCCCAGAATAATAAGTGCAATGAAAGCCTCTTTTCCAACCCACATGCTCGTTAACGTTATTTTTCAATAAACCCATATTAATTTCTTTTATCCAAAAAGTTACGAACAATCGGTTTACGTTGAAGTAACTTGACGCTATTCTAACTAACTTATCACACCACTTTTATTTTAGATAAAGGAGTTATATCAAATGCGTGAGTTTCAAGATCGAAAATGCGTAGTTTGCGGTAATCATATAAGCATTAGATACAGAGCAATGCCAGAATGGAACATAGAAGGGGATCTATGTGGAAAATGTTATGAGAAAAAATTAACCAATCACTATATTGCCATTGATCGTAGAGACATTACCAAGCGGTGATTTCTTGATATGAATTTTAGTATTTTAGGACCTGACACTTAAGTTCGCATCATTTTTGAGAACTTGAAAATAAAGTAGGATTCTATCTATACGATTTCTGTTTCCTGCGTCGAGCACCCGGTCCTCCAAATTTTTTGGATTCGCTCTGTCTGGGATCACCTGCCAGGAGATGTCTATCGTATTCTACAATTTTTTTCCGAATTTCTTCACGTATACTTTTTGCCAAAGGATGATCTCTTGGATCTCTTCCACCTTTTCCCTCACCCGTCAGTGCTCTGGAAATAGCAACCGCAGAAGCAAACGCTTGTCCCATGAATCCTCCACCTTGAACTTTGACAATGATATCAACTTTGTTCCTCAGTTCACCTAAGAGATTGAGAGGAGTTAATACTAACTCCTTGGCTATCTGTGGTTCCAACAGTTCAGCTGGGATATTATTGATTCTTACTCGGCCATCTCCTTTTGATATCGTAGCCACAGCTCGACACGTCTTTCGTTGGCCCGGATAAAGGTCTATTTTGCTAACCACCATGTATCTCTCCGCTCCATCCAATCTCTTTCGCTAGATCGCCTATCGTAATGTAATACGACATCGGTTTAGTAATTTTTGAGTCCTCAAATGACTTCATTGAAGAGTTTTTCAACTGATCGGGAATGCTGACATATACTCTCAAGCGCTTAAATGCTTCGATACCACTGGCCTTTCGTTTTGGTATCATTCCCCTTACCATCTTAGTCAGTATTCTATCTGGTCTTCGAGGATGGAATGGTCCATGTATTGGATTTGTTGCAGAATTGATTTCAAGGTGTTCCTTATAGAGCTGGATTGTCTTATATCTATCTCCAGATAGCATAGCTTTCTCTGCATTTACAATCGTGACTCTATTTCCTTTTAGAATCAATTTAGAAACGTTAGAGCACAGTCTACCTGCAATACACCCAGCCCCGTCAACTACTAACTCGCCTCGTTCAGGTTTCAATGATACGCGCTCTGTTTTTTTTAATTCCTGTTGTTCAGCCAATTATTCGCACTCCGCTGCCCTGGGGATATCTGTCTATCAATTCGTCAAGAGTTATAACTTTGCCGCCTACGTCTGTGATCTTTTTTGTAGCCATATATGATATAGACAATGCACAAACTGTTAATTGATGATCCATTTCTCCAGATCCTAGAACTTTACCAGGGACAACTATCACTTCCCCATTCTTCGTAACAGATGACAATCTGGAAATATTGACCTCTCTTCTGATTGACCTAGCTTTAGATATCTCATATTCGAGGGCTCTCCAAATCGACGATTTATTCTTCTTAAATGCTTTCCGTAAGGTCCATATCATATTACCGACTAGAGTGTTGGCAAACATTCCGACTATACCGTCGGTTATCCGGAATCCCCAAATAAACCTACCTAGGTCGTACTGGGTCTTTCAAGAGATCGCAGGACTTCACTAAATTTCTTTATTTTTGTGTTCAACTTTTCCATAGCTGCATCAACTGTTTCCTCTGCTGTCAACGCCCCATTTGTTTCAATTGTAAGGATTGCCTCGTTGTCATCCGCCCCATCTTTAACAATAGCCGCCGAAGTTGGCTGCCATTTCGCATGATCCTTTCCGACTCCTAACCTTGCGTATGCCTCAAATTTGAGCTTCTGAGATGGTGCGAGAACGACTATTGGGATATCTTTACTTACTGGTTTCACGAGTTCATCTTCAGATAAAAGTTCACCAGAAGTGACTATTTTCGTCTTCTCCGTTGCTTCAGAGTCCAATACTAGTAGCACTCTGCACTTTGAACATCCTAAAGTGCTTTTACAATCACAATCTTGAGGCATCACAAATCGATCCAATCCTGTTCGCAAGGGGATAAGTCCCAGTCTATGTGCAACTGCTTCATCATGCATTACAGAGGAATTCTCCAGGATCACGACATCATCGATGGCCAAAGTAGGGACCTCACTTATGGCTATTCTTCTTATAGCGTTTATATATTGTCTAGATATATTGTTAAATTTAATTACAACCCTTTCATTTGTTCTCTCAAGAACATCGGCAGAAATGGTCAATTTCTATTTCAGACTTTGATCAAGGCGTCCTTAAAAATCTACCTGTCGGTCTGTAAATTTCAGCAAAGCGTCCGCATAGCAGAACCGACCTCTTTGTAGCATCAGGCGCTACTCTTATTATCCGTCGGTACTGCCATACGCATTGTAAGCCAAATGGTATGTTAGTCACGTATCCCTAAATTCAGGCGTGGACGGTCGCTGACAACAGCTTTAGCAAGTGTTTAATACGTTTTTATTTCGACTCTACCCTGACTGCACATTTTGGCTGACCAAATCAGGTGAGCTGCGTAAAACAATAAACTGAATTACCCATGCAGATATATATTTCAGATAGAACTGCTCTACAAGACAAATGGTCGATACTAAAGTTACTACTGTACGTCTAACTGTGGAAGGGAACAAATTCGAGATTCTTGTCAAACCCGATCCTGCTCTAGAATATAAACTTGGCAAAAGAACTGACCTGTCAGGCGTACTTGTTTCTGATGAAATATATTCTGATGCCAACAAAGGTTCTAGAGCGGCGAGTGAAAAATTAGTGAAGTACTTTAAGACAACGGATTACATGCAGATTGCGACACAAATACTCTCCAAAGGCGACCTCAGTATAACAACAGAGCAGCGCCGAAAAATGGTTGAGGATAAGAAGAAACAGATTATTCAATATATAAGCAAAAATTTTGTAGATCCTAAGACGCACATTCCACATCCGGTTATGAGAATCGAAAGTGCGCTGGGCGAGGTGAGACTTATAATAGACCCATTCAAGCCGGCTGAAGACCAAGCAAAAAACGTAGTTGACGCACTCAGGAGAATTTTGCCCCTAAAGTCAGAGATTTTATTACTCACTGTAACTATTCCCTCTCAATTCTCAACACAATCCTATAACCTATTGAAAACTGCAGGTAATTTTAAGGGAGACCAGTGGCTTGCAGACGGCTCTTTACGGATTATACTGGAAATAAACGCCGGAATGAAGAGTTCTTTGCTTGATAGAATAGGATCAATATCAAAAGGAACAGCTCAAGTACATGAAGGGTAAGTGAAGGGTTTCGACACTTAAAATATAAGTCTGTCTTATTCACCCAGGAGTAGAAAATAATTTGAAAATAGAGCTTTTGACTAATAAGGCCCCAGTCGAAGGGGTGAATTGTTAGAGGATGCAAGAGATTAGAAGGAAGTATGTGGTTCCTGGCGACAGAATCGTCGAAGGAAATTTCAGACCCTTATTTAACGTAATCAGAGCAGGTAACTCTATTGTCGCTACTAGGATTGGGATTGCGGAAGCAGGAAGAGAAGGTGTTAAAGTTATACCGTTGTCTGGTATATACATTCCTCGGGTAAATGATATTGTAATAGGCAAGATAATGGATCATTCTTCCCTATCATGGGGAGTGGACATCAACTCATGCTTTTCTGCCCACCTGCCTGCGCAAGATGTATTTGGGAGAGATTTTTCCCCGGCTAGGGACGATATGGGAAGAGAATTGGCTATAGGTGATTTAATTACCGCGAGGATTATTGCCTTTGATCGAACGAGGGATCCGATGGTAACGATTCAGGATAAAGATTTAGGCAAGGTTCCTCGTGGAGAATTTATTAAAATTTCCGCTACTCGCGTGCCGAGACTTATTGGAAAACGCGGTTCTATGATACAGACGATTGAATACGCTACGCATGCTAGGGTTTTAATTGGTCAAAATGGGATCATAGTTGTAACTGGCAGAGATTTAGAGGGAATAAAATTGGCGGTTAGGGCAATTAGGATGGTCGAGGAAGAAGCACACACTGCGAATTTGACGCAGAGGGTGAAAACTTTGCTCGGTGTATCCGACTCCTCACCATCGGACACTCAACCACAAAATACACATAGGATGGAGGAGTTGCATTCTACTATTCAGGAAGTCGGGGAAGAACTAAATGAAGTAGAGAAGGGAGAAAAAGTATAATGACACAAACTAGAAGTTTAATCGACGAGAATGGAAAGCGAACTGATGGCCGTACAGGAGATCAATTGAGGGAGATAAAAATCACAGTAGGAGTAATAAAGAATGCTGATGGGTCTGCTTTTATAGAATTTGGCATGAACAAAATTGTAGCTGCTGTTTATGGCCCTAGGGAAGTACATCCAAAACATATGGCCCTTCCTGATAGATGTGTTTTAAGATGTAGATATCACATGTGCCCATTTTCAACAGATACGCGCAAGAACCCTGCTCCATCGAGAAGGGAAGTCGAAATCTCAAAAGTGATGAGGGAAGCATTGGAACCTACCCTAATGTTGGAAGACTATCCGCGCGCCGCAATCGATGTGTACGTTGAGGTGTTACAAGCAGACGGAGGATCCAGGTGTGCTGGGATAACAGCGGCATCTGTCGCCTTAGCTGATGCTGGCATTAATATGCGTGATATCGTGTCGGCGTGCGCCGCTGGTAAAGTCGACGATAGAATCGTCTTAGATATTAACGATACTGAGGATAAGGAGGGAGATGCAGATATGCCGGTCGCGTATATGCCACATCTCGAACAAGTTACCCTCTTACAGCTTGATGGCATATTAAATGAAGATCAATTCAATCGATGTCTAGACGAAGCCGTGAATGGTTGCAAGATGGTCTATGAAGTTCAAAGAAAGGCTTTGATGCAAAAGTATTTCGGCAACGAAACAGAGTTGAAAGAGGAACAATGAGCTCATCGAAACGTTCAACTATAATAGTAGAACACTTGCGCAAACAGCAAATGTGGGACTCTATCTCAAAAGGAAAAAGACTCGATGGAAGAAACCTGGATGAGATAAGACCGATCGAAATTGAAGTAGGCTTAGTAAAGAAAGCAAATGGATCCGCTAGGGTCAAACTAGGTAATACAGAAGTCGTTGCAGGAGTAAAGGTCGAGACCGGCGAACCATTCGAGGGGTTGGAAAATAAGGGGGCATTAATTTTGTCTGCAGAGGTATTGCCAACCGCTTCACCTTATATCGAACCTGGCCCCCCTGATGAAGAAACGGTTGAGCTAGCAAGAGTAGTGGACCGTGGGATAAGAGAATCTGAAATGCTCGATTTGACTAAATTAGTCCTAATACCTGGAGAGATCGTCTATGTGATATTTGTCGACTGTAGCGTTATTAATGCTGATGGGAATCTGTTTGATGCCACATCGTATGCAGTAGTTTCGGCACTGTTAGATAGTAAACTTCCAGTCTTTGAAATACGGGATAGGAAGGTCGTTGACACCGCAGAAAAACAAAACGCACCAATTACCACATTACCTGTTTCAATTACAGCAGTTAGAATTGGTGAATCAATCATTTTAGATCCAACCGCAGAAGAGGAGGCATGTATGGATGCGAGAATCACTATAACTACTAATTCGGATCATAATTTTGCTGCGATTCAGAAAGGATCGACAGGTGCGTTCACAGTAGAACAATTAAAGAGAGCCGCGGCTACGGCAAGAATTAAAGGTGAAGAGATAAGAGTCAAAATAATGGAGTTGACCAAGCCTGGTAAGTAGAAGAAAACAAGGGCAGGCGGTATTAAAAGGTCTCGGTATAAAATTTGGAGCAACTGTACGTAAGAGGTATAGTAAGGCATATCGAACGTTGAAGCAAAAAAGACGATGCCCTTCATGTGGTTCGTATAAATTCTGTCGAATTGCGTTAGGTGTTTGGTACTGTCGTAAATGCAGCTACAAAGTTGCAGCTGGTGCCTATGATGTCCAAACCGACAAATTGCAAAGCCCAAATAGAAATATCCTTTAAATCAACAAACTTGTCTGAATCTGGCCTTCTTGCTAGATCCATTTTTGCTGCGATAGCCGCTGACACAAAAATGCAATGTCCTGCATCAGCCTACGAGACAATTGTCACGATTATGAACGATAACAATAATAACTCTAGCTTATCGTTAGAACTAGAGAGTTCAGAGATCCCTGCATTACGTGCTGCTATCAATTCCTATTTGAGACTTATTTACGCATCACTGAAAATTTGCGAATTGAGATCCACGGTTAACGATGATAGGTAGATGTTAATTCGCCACAAAGCGATGAATAAATAGAGATAACATTCGGCTCCGATGTCATTATTGGGTTGGTTGCTTTTAGCCTCGCCATACCAGAATGATTTGTCCATATTTCAAGCTGTTTGTGTTAAACTATGTAAGTCGCTAAAATAGGGGCCTGCGTGGTGTTACTTATCATGGCTTTACAATATACAAGATTACAACGCCGGTACCGCCCTTACTGTCCCCTTGTTGTTATTAATCGATTCAGGTTCCTTGTTAGTCGCTGTAATAGTTTTAATACGAACAAGTTTAAATATAAACTGGCACTAAGATAGTAAGACAGTCGATTTCATATCTCGTACGTATAATAAAGCTAGTTAAATATCACTATATGATGGTTTAATAACTGAAATTATCAAAAAAATGGCGATACATGAGATACTCGTTCCACTGGTTCAATCCATAACCTCAATTATTTCAAACCTAGGCTATGGCGGAATATTTTTCCTTATGGTACTCGAAAGTGCACTGATTCCCATACCAAGCGAAGTCATAATGCCGTTTTCTGGTTTTCTCGTCTCAGTTGGAAAATTGGGATTGGTAGGGGTGGTACTAGCGGGTTCTTTTGGAAACCTCGTAGGCTCCATTGCTACATACTATCTTGGTCTACGGCTCGGAAGAACAGCAATAATCAAATATGGAAAATATGTCTTCCTTAAAAAGAAACATCTAGAATACACTGAGCGATTATTTAAAAAGTATGGGGAAAAAATTGCTTTTGCGGGGAGGCTATTACCCGGAGTAAGGACTTATGTTTCTTTACCAGCCGGTATTGGATTGACTAACTTAATCAAGTTTACCGTTTACACTTTTGTTGGTTCTCTAATTTGGAATACTTCGCTCACATACGCTGGGGTAGAATTAGGAATTAATTGGAAGCACATAGATAAATATTCTGGATATCTTTACACTATTGCAATTGTATCAATAATCACAATAATTTTCTGGATCTTTTATAATAGAAGATGAGGAAACAACTCCTAGAGAACAGAACCAATTACTATTTTAAAACTATACATCAACATTTCCCGCAGAAGTAATTGCATCGTATCTAAGAAAATTGACGAGATAGGCAGCGACTTTTTGTTAATTATCTGGAAGTGTTCGAAACAATATGAAAGTGGTCGTCATTTTAAACAACTCTGACCCTATGTGAAATTGTTAACTCCGTGATGGCGGACAACTAATTTGCCTTTAGCCAATAGCAAATTCAGCATAGAATGATATATTTTAATTTTCTTCAGACCCGTGACTAAACAATTAACGGTATGAATTTATTCTGGTGATGATCATGAAATTTACGGTATTATCATGAGCGAACAAGAACTGCCTCCATGGCTAAAAGAGCAGCTGTCACGCCTGCAGCAACTGCAGCAAAATTTACAGGCAATTATGATGCAGAAACAACAAGTAGAAATAGAAATCATTGAAACGGATAGAGCATTAGAAGAGCTAAAAAAGATAGGGACACAAGATCCAGTATACAAAAGTGCAGGTCCTTTACTAATTAAATCACAAAAGGAAGATCTCCTAAAGGAACTGGGGGAGAAAAAAGAATTATCAAATACGAGAGTGATGGTTCTGGCAAAGCAGGAAACACGGGTGAAGGACAACCTTAAAGAAGTTGAAAACAAAATCAATCAAATGATACGAGGAACACAAGGAACAGCAGGTACCACTGAATCCAGTTCAAAAGCGCGCAGTCTATAATAAATCAAATGAGCCTTGAGAATTTAAGGACAGAGAGAGAAGGTTTAGAAGGATTGTGCCGGTTAGGATTGTAGTTGACGAAAGAGAAAGAAGGAGCAGGATTCCAGGTCTCCTGCGGCAAGCAGGCGCAGTAACAGATTTCGCCCATCTTAAAGTGGGTGATTATGTCATATCTACGGAAACAGCAATAGAAAGAAAAACGATACATGATCTGCTAAATTCAATATATGATGGAAGATTACTCGTTCAATGCTCGGATCTTGTTCAGCATTATGCTAAACCCGTGATAATAATAGAAGGAAATATTCTAAATCTTGTAGACGCAAGTTCTTCATTTGAAGACAAGTTCTCTAATGATAGGATTTATTTGATAAGCGAAACTTTAGCAAGGGTTGCATTGGATTTTAGAATTCCAATGATAAATGCACCATATGCTGAATATACGTCACAATTACTTGTAACAATGCTAAATAAGGCAACAGAAGAAGGCAAGAAGAATGGTCCCCTTTTAAAACGGATAAAGAAGTCGAATCCAGTCCAAATACAACAACTATCAATACTTTCTTCGCTCCCTGGTGTAGGCGACATACTTGCGGTGAGGATGCTTAAAAGTTTTATAACTCCTCGACGCGCGTTGACGGCGTCAGCAGCAGAGCTTGCCAGAATTCCAGGTTTTGGCTCTGCAAGGGCAATAAAAGTGAGGAAAGTCCTAGATTTGCCTGATGGTAAAAATGTAGAATCTACTCAAAGCTCCCTTGTAATCAACTAGAATAACTGCAACTCGTATTACAGCACTTTCAGGAGTAATCATGGTAAGTTGCATTATGGTTTGCATTTTTGATAAAAATCTCATAAGATATCTCTTTGGGTACAACGAATTTTTATATGATCCTTCTTTAGAACCCATTTAAATTAAATCTGTATACTGTGCATCATTTCAAGCAAAAATCGCTCAACCAAAGATCCGGTTGTAAAAGAAATAGGATAAGATCTCACTTTGCATTATTGGTCGACTTACTAACGTAGTCGTAGTAAGACCGAATCATCCCAATACGCACCACTCTAATTCCAGATACTGCGTTACGTCAAAAAGTTAAGACTATCCAGCTTGTCTTGGCTTTGATTTTACTTTATTCGCAGCGTCCTTTACGGCCTCTGTTGTTTGGGGAGCTACCTCTGCCGTCTGCCGTGCGGTATCCCTTACTATCTCGACTGTCTCACGCGCAGCCATGGTTGTTTGCTCTACAGCAGCAGCAGTATCTTTGATGATACCCCGCTCTGTAAGCTCTTTGGCAGCATTATTAAGTTCCTTTGCAGTATCGCGAGCCGCTACGGTTGCTTCGTAAACTGCTTGAGTGATTTCGTCAATAGCCCCGCTTTCGCGTAGAGTTCTAACTGTCTCTCTCATCTTCACCGATGCCTCACGGATACTCTTCGCGATATTCTTTATAGCTTCTGCCGTCTTTTCAGGATTCACGCCTGATGTATTAGCAGTATAGTTTTTTGAATTTGCTGGTGGAGTAATCATGGACCTATATGCTTTACTTCATCGTATAAAGTTTTACCTATAACGCAACTTGTAGGATATATACACAATGAACTCTCGTAGCCGATCTTGCGGACCTATTGAACCAAATTAGTCTTGATAAAATTGGCAGACTTTTCAGCGGTATCCGTCCACACTGTAATAGATCGCTGCCATCTTCGCTCTTGTAATTTACAATTATATCCTAATCGCTATTCCGTTTTTCTTTAAATAATATTTGATTTTATCTACAGTCGATTTCTGGTAGTGAAATATAGATGCTGCCAATGCCGCATCAACATCTGTTTTTCTAAACACTTCTAGCATATGTCTTGGTATTCCACATCCTCCAGATGCAATCACAGGAATACGAATTGCATTACAAATAAATTTCGTCAAATTAATGTCATATCCATTCTCTGTTCCATCTGCATCAATACTAGTGAGTAGGATCTCGCCTGCGCCTAGCGATTCCACCTTTCTAGCCCATTCGATTGCATCGATCCCTGTCTGTACTTTCCCACCATAAATTCTAACCTCAAACCAATATTTTTTTTTCCCTCGATGATTTTTGAATAGGTGTGTACCGTCCTCACCATAATTTCTCTTAGCATCGATGGCAACTACCACACATTGCTTTCCAAAGATTGACATTAAATCTGTAATTAATTCAGGATTCTTAACAGCTGCAGTATTGATTGACACCTTGTCCGCCCCGCTAAGTAAAATATCTCGTGCATCCTCTAACTTTCGAATACCTCCCCCTACAGTAAATGGAATATCTGTGACCCTTGCGACATTTCGAACGATGCTTTTCATTGTCTTTCTCTTCTGTTGTGACGCAGTAATGTCAAGAAAAATAAGTTCGTCTGCTCCTTGTAATTTATAGCTCCGAGCAAATTCGACGGGATCGCCCGCATCTCTTATCCGGTCGAAATGCATTCCTTTAACTACTCTCCCATCATCGACGTCCAAACACGGAATAATCCTCTTAGCTAGCATTATGATATCGCCTTGACTTTTTCGACACTGAGTTTGCCTTCGTAAAGCGCCTTGCCAAGGATGACTGCACTACATCCCATATTCCTGACTTTAATGGCATCTTCGATACTTGAAATTCCACCGCTTGCAATTATGTTTGCACTGGTGAACCTAACTGCTGAAGATAGCATTGTAATATCGGGTCCATTCATCATTCCATCTCTATTAACACTTGTTAACAGAAACTCTCTTATGCCCATGTCTATGAAGAAAGCCATAGAATCGATGACCCCGGATCCTGTAGTCTCCCTCCAACCGTCAATCATGACGTCACCATTATTCTGATCAAGTGAAACTATTATTTTGTTTTGGTTTTTCTTGGCAAGCTTTCTTATCAACTCCGGATTCTTGTAAGCCATTGTTCCGAGTACTACTTTAGCAGCATTTTTTCGGAACATCTCATTTATCGCAGGAATTGATCGAAGGCCGCCACCTACTTCTACAGGAATTTTTACTGCATCTATTATCCTTGAAATAAATTCGACATTTTTTCGCCCAGTTCTCAATGTTGCGTCAAGGTCTACCACATGCAACAAATCCGCCCCAGCACTCTCCCATTTTTTTGCAGTTTCGACAGGATCATTACCATAAACCACTTTATCTGCAGGGTTACCCTTCACAAGTCTAACGACATTTCCGTCCATGATGTCTACTGCTGGTATTACATACATGTCTGAGAACACGCTTTTAAAAAGTTCTTAAGTATAGTCGCCCCAACGGAGCCGGATTTTTCAGGATGAAATTGAGTCCCAAAGAGATTGCCTTTTTCGACTACAGCCGGAATCCTAGTGCCATAATGAGAACTCGCAGCGATTAGACCTTTGTCTTTAGGCTTTACATAGTAGGAATGGACGAAGTATACCCATGAACCATCTTTCACGCCTTGCAGGAGCTTGCTTTGTTTACCCGTTATGTATAAATTGTTCCAACCCATATGAGGAATCTTAACTCGTGTTCTAGCTAACAATACTACTTCTCCGTCAAAAATTTTGAGGCCATCTAAAATTCCTTCTTCACTTTTTTCGAATAACATCTCCATGCCTAAACAAATACCGAGCATAGGCAAGCCCCTATCAGTGGCATCATCAATAGATTGGATCAATAATTCTTTATGGGGCCCTATAGATCTCATAGCGGGGTCAAAGTTGCCTACCCCAGGCAGAACTAACCCACTAAACTTTTTTATTCCGACGATGTCTCGTATTATCGAAGCTTTCTGAGCACCATTCCTTTCCAAAGCAGCCTTTAAGCTAAAAAGATTGCCTGCTCCGTAATCAAATATTGCGATGTTGTTAGGTGTCATTACATGGCACCTTTCGTACTTGGTACTCCGTCTCCTCGTCTCCGGTCGATATTTGCGGCCATCCTAAACGCCACTGCAAATGCTTTAAGTGCTGACTCAATCTTATGATGATCGTTATTTCCGTATTGTACCACAATATGAGTACACGCATTCAAATTCTGAATTAGAGATCTCACAAAATGTTCAAGGTCTTCACAGGGAATCCCTTCAATAGCTCCCTCAGTCAAGTTCAATTGCATATTGTAAAATTGACGCTTGATGAGGTCTATTGCTACATATGCTAATGATTCATCCATTGGAACAACTGCATGGCCATATCGCATAATTCGCGACCTGCCAGCAAGTGCCGTGTCTATAGACTGGGAAAGTGCAATTGATACATCTTCCACAAGATGGTGTAGTATTCCATCAATGGAAATGGCTGTCAAAGTAATGTCAATCATACTATGCTTACCAATCGCCACTATTAGGTGATCGATGAGGGAAAGACCTGTTTCTACTGCTGTTTTACCCGTGCCATCAATATTCACTTCTACCGTAACGCTTGTCTCCTTGGTGATCCTTTTGATCTTTGAAGTCCTCTGTATGGCACTAGCGTACGCTATCAACGCGATCATTCTTTTACCGACACTTTATTTAATATCTTTGGTAGCTGATTAATATCGTGAATTATGACCTCTGCGCCTTTTTCCTTGAACTGTCTCATCGTTTCCATAGGTCTCGGACTGCATCCATAAACACCGCAAAATACAATTCTGAGATGATTTTTTTCCTCTGCCCTCCTAACCATTATCAAATCCTCGAAAGAGTCCCCAGCATAAATCGCGGTGTTGGCGCCCATGTTCTTCATGGCTTTCACGATCGCATACGGATTTGGCTTGGCATACTGCCTTCCTTCATCTTCTAAGAATACGCAGGCGTCTTGCTTGAAAATGTCTAATATTGGCCGCAGAGAATACTCTGCGGCCAATTCGCTCCTGCCTGAAACAATAGCTACATTCCCATTAAATTTCCTTGATAAGAGATTCATTGTTTTTTTAGTTACCACTAATTCGTCATTTTCAATCAATGGTTTTCCAAAGTAAAATCTAGGCTCAAAACCGTGCAATTTCTTAAATAATTCTGGTCCATAAAATAATTCATCGAATACGGTTGCTATAACACTCTTACCGGTAGGAGCAGGATAGTCTAGGAGTTTTTTAAGATACCCTATGAATGAAGATGAAGTTGAAGATGCTAAAAATTTTTCAACGGAAGTTATTCCATTTTCATCGGAGTTTGAAGCTACTTCGAATAGGAACTCTCTTGCACTAGAAACATCTCCGTGAGGATTAGCTAGCTCTGCAAGACATATGGCATAACTCGTGTCGATGTCATTGTTGAAACCTCCCGTTTGCCTAAACTTTAGAATTATATCATTAGATACCAGATTGGTATGTCTGAAGTTATCCAACCGTGCTATTGCTACTGCATCCACATACTTCAGTGTAAAATCAACGGTCTTTTTGATGGCAGTGTTGTAAGATTTCCTTACATCAACCAAACACCCATCAACATCAAATAGGATACATTCAGTATTCGATAAAAATAATTTACTAATTTTTTTATACGATTTGTAGTCCACCTTCTTTTTTTCAACTTCTTATTTAGATTGCCTTGGATATTGATTGGAGAAATTTATCGTTCATTTCATTCGTTCCGATCGTAACTCTTATGCAGCCTATGTGTCCATCGAGATCCCCCAACGCTTTCACAGATAATCCTTCTTTTCTTAAAACACTTAATATCCTTCCATAATTACTAGCTGATTCAAGGAAAATAAAGTTTGCATCGGACCTAAAGACCTTTATACCGTTCATATGCACGAGTTGATTAAATACCCTTTCTCGTTCTTTTTTGATTAATTCAACGGTCTGTCTTACATGCCTCTCATAGGAGAGGATTAGGGTCGCCACTGCCAATGAAAAACTGTTTAGTGGATAAGGTGATTGGATCGTTGTTCTGAAAACCTCTGCAAACTTCTCATTTGCAATAAGATATCCTATTCTGGCGCCTGCCAACCCAAATGCTTTAGAAAGTGTTCGCAATATCACGACATTGTCATATTCTTCAATATGTCGAGCTAAACTATAATTGGCGAATTCAACGTATGCTTCATCAACTAAGATCAACTTGTCTTTAAGTGCGTCTATGATTTCCAAAACCAGCCCCTCATGAAATTGATTGCCAGTAGGGTTATTGGGGGAACAGATGTATATTATATCAGATTCTGTGGCGCTCTTCAAAAATTCTAACTTAGGTAGATCATTGTCTTCTCTGATAAGCGGAACTCTATCTAACACGATATCGTGCAATTCGCATCGATTTATGAAATAAGAAAAAGTTGGAGTAAAAATGCTGGCCTGTTGATTTTTTCCGAAGATGGAAAGGATCAATTCAATTATTTGATCGGATCCATTGCCTATTCCCAGATAGTTCTTATCTACACCCGAATAATTTGAAAGCTGTGTATAAAGGTCTTCGAATTGTTCTAGGGGATATTCCCGCAGATCCGTCTGATTCATAGCCTGTAAGGCTATGTCCGAAATGAATTTACTATCGATAGCGAAGTTCTCATTCGCATCTAATTTTATTGAATCTTTGATTCTCGTCGGTTTAACGTAATTATCAAGTTTGCATATTTTATCTAACCTCTCTGATAGCCAATTTGTCATTTCGCAATTATTCTTTCCTGCACTGCTAAGTAGTGATTGATTAATCCTTCAGCAGAAGTAATTTCTCTGATACTGTTCTGTACTTTCCTTAGTCCAGACTTGGTTGCTTCGATGGTGGTCACCAGTTTTAAAAAGTCGAGAACCGAGAGCGAACCCCTAGATTTCGCGAATCCCATGGTAGGTAGAATGTGGTTAGATCCAAAACAATAATCACTAGCTGAAGATGGAGTATATTTTCCTATTAATACAAGTCCAGAGGAGGTTATCCTTTTAGAAATGACGTGAGCATTTCTGCATGCCAGTTGCAGATGTTCTGGAGCTATTTCATTTACAAATTTTATTGCAGTAGATTGGTCTTTGCAGATGGCAATAAACCCGTTTTGCTCTAAGCTCTTTCTAACAATATCAGCGCGAGATATATTATTCATTTTAAGAATGCAGTCTATCTCTAAGGAGACACGCCGCGCCAATTGCTTGGACGCTGTCACTAGACCGCAAAAGGTGTCATAGCTGTGCTCGGCCTGTGAAATTAAATCCAACGCGATCAACTTTGGGTCGGACTTTGAATCTCCGTAAACTAGTAATTCCGTTGGTCCTGCCACCATGTCTATAGAGACTTTTCTCGAGGCGAGAAATTTGGCCGCAGTAACAAACATCCCTCCCGGACCAACAATTTTACTAACTTTTTCTATAGTGGGTGTTCCACAAGCAAGAGCAGTAATCCCTTGCACGCCTCCTATCTTGTAAAATTCTTTCACCCCACAGATCCTGGCAGCTACAAGAGTTAGAGGATCAACTGTTCCGTCCCGTAGCGGAGGTGAAATACCCACTATTCTCTTTACTCCAGCTACTTTTGCAGGGATAGCGCACATTACCATAGTACTAGCATATCGCGCTTTTCCTGCAGGAATATAACATCCAACACTAGATATCGCCTTAATTAATCTGTGTACCTTTATCCCATCCGATGAAAGGGTAATCCCCTTTATGTGATTCATGACTTCAACTTCGTTCTTCATTAAACGTGACTTAATCACGTTAACAGCTTGAATCTGCTTCTTAGTAACCATGGAGAACGCCTGTTCGAACTCTTCCTTCGTAACTTTTAATGAATTTAAACGAACTCCTTCTAACTTTTCAGTATAGTCTATAACCGCGGCATCACCATGCTCGATTACATCATTCATGATAGAAGCTACATTCTGAATTAACTCATCAGAAATACTAATTCCAGAGTTGCGTAACTTTGCCGCATTTGCTTTGGCATCTGTTATTATAATCGTCTTTATCAAGCATGTTCATCTAGATTTATCTCATCTAGCGGGAGTATTTGCCTAGGCTCCATGACAACTAGGCCTTGTGCAATCTTCCTCATCATCGGCACAAGTTTGATAAATTCATTCTTGTCGATGATGGTATTAACACCGTACCATCCCTGCTCGCTTAATTCGCTAACGGTTGGCTTTTTCAAGGCAGGCATACTATTCAACAAACGGCTTAAATTTTCTTTCTTTACATTGACAAAAACATGAAGCTTTTTACGGCCTTCAACGACACCCTTTAATAAGGCTATCATGTCGGCGATTTTTTCTCTCTTCTTTGTATTCTTTAAGGAATTTTTATTGGCGACAACTACCGCTGATGATTCCATTACCATATCAATTATTTTTAGATTGTTCTGTGCTAACGTGGTACCAGTTTCAATAATATCAAATATGGCATCCACATCTTCAGGGGGTTTTGCTTCAGTGGCCCCAAAGGAGAGGAATATTTGTACATTCTTGTTTTCTCCTACCCGTAGCCACGGAGTTATTATCATAGGATCTAGTTCGCCAAAGTGCTTTTGGTAAGCCTGATTAGATTTAAAATGAGCAGAAGTAGTCGTGAGGTATTCGGAAGAAATCCGCAGTGGCCTTTTTTTGGCTGCAAATTCTTCAATCAGGCCTGTCAGGTCTTCTACTGCAAGCGTTTCCGGGACGGCTATAACCTGTTTGACTTTTCCGTATTCTAAATCTAATAATGTTGTTATGTCTGCTTTCGTCTCCCTGACCCAATCTTTGCCTGTGATTCCAACGTCATAGAACCCTTCTTGTACATAAGTTGGGATCTCCTGGGGGCGTAACACCTTTACGCCTATCTCGGGGTCACTCAGCTTTATTCGATAAGTACGACCCCGGCCGCTGATGCTCTGCCACGCCTGCTCTAGGAGCTTGAATGTGGCTTCCTCAATACTGCCTTTGGGAATTGCAAATTTCACGGTGGGCATACTACAATGCAATTGCAAGGTGTGTTAATGGGAGACATATATTTACTTATTATCGGCGATATTATAGTTATTCATATTGGGACACTTCTCAGTCATCAGGGCAATAATTTCCTTAGCCCTGTGTATGTCCACCTTCTTTTCATCGGCAATCCTTTGGGCTACTAACTTAATTAAGTTGCCTCTAGCCCCCGCCAATGTTGCAATATTTCTAGCGTGCAGTCTCATATGACCTACCTGAATCCCTTCTGATACCAAGGCTTTCATTGCAGCTAAATTTTGAGCGAGGCCAACGGCAGCTAATACTACTGCAAGCTCCTTGGCTGTTTTCACACCTAAAATCTTTATTCCGAGTTTGGTCATGGGATGAACTGATACCACTCCGCCCACAGTACCAACTGCTAATGGTAACTCTAGATCACCTGCCAAATCGCCTTCCTTTGTCTTGAACCACCTAGTCATAGACCTATATGTTCCATCTCTAGCAGCATATGCGTGAGCTGCTGCTTCAATTGCGCGAAAGTCCTGTCCTGTTGCCAACGCTGCTGCATCTATACCATTCATTATCCCTTTGTTATGAGTTACTGCACGATACGGGTCAGAATACGCAAAAGCGTAAGCATACAAAATACGGTCTACAGTTTCTTCTCCTCCTAATTCATCTCTGGAAAATATCGCCTTGCATCGTACAAGGCGTCTAGTTGAATAATTCGAGAGTATCCTCACGATGGTCTTTCCGCCTGTTATGACTTCGAGTTTTGGAGATATTGCCTCACACATTGTATTTATTGCATTAGCGCCCATTGCATCTTTAGTGTCAACAAGCAATTCCACGATAAGCATCGTTCCCATCATATTTTGACTTTCGTCTTCTATTTCTTTGATCTGAAGATCTCTTGCCTTAACGGATCTGCTATTTGAATTTGCCAAGCGTAGTAGTTCTTTACGGCGAAGTAATATCTTCTGTATAGTTGACTTCATGAGAAGTGCTGGTACCGAAACTAACTGGACTTGACCTATCATAAATGCTTCGTCACCATTTGCTGTAAAACCCCCTGCGTGCCTTGCAATTTTAGCCGCATTACTTGCAGCAGCAATTACGGACGGCTCTTCTGTAACCATCGGAATCAGGTATTCCTTACCGTTTATCACAAAGTTTGTTGCAATTCCGAGAGGAAGTGAAAGTATTCCAATGGTATTTTCTATCATCTGATCGGCATTGTCAAAACTGAATGCGATATTTGGGTCTGTGATCGTTGCAATATCCGTGTCCGAGAGATCCGCTACCTTTTTTATGTAATTTATACGCTCACTACGATCCATTTCGCGGAATTTTTTTGAGGCCAAAATCTAACTGCTATTGTAGAGATAGCAGATTCTTAAAATCTTGTCGTCGTTTGTTTCAGAAATGCTAATTTCATCTTTGACTGACCGATTTTCATCGAGTCGCGAGCACAGGATGTTCAAATACCTTCACATTCTGAAAGTATGGAAATGCTATGGGTCGTTATGATGGATATTCCCTCAAAAATAGCACTTAACCGTTCCTCTGTTTGGAGTCACCAGCAATACCCACACTATTATTGGTGTCAGTATTACTATTACTAGTCGTGATAGTTGTAATAATAACGCCTATTCAAGCTGTTACTACTCTGGGCGAAGGTTTTTTAATGTAATCTGGAGGATATTTTGCTATACTATTATGATAATTTCGGATATTATGGTCGAAAAAGTTTTCACATTGTCATTAGATGATACGGCAGCAAAAGCGCAAAGTATTATGCATGAAAACAACATCAATCAGCTGCCGATAATTGATAGCGATGGAAAATATAGAGGAATGATATTTGCAAAGGACTTCCTTAGCCTCAATACAGTGCCCTCATCAAAATTAAAAAACCTCTTAGCAAAAACACCTGTCCTGAGTCCAAGTGACACTATTGAAAAATGTATCCAATTAATTGTAACCACCGGTAATCGGGCATTGCCGGTAGTTGAAAACGGAAAATTGATTAGTATAGTTAGCGAAACGGACGTAATACTTACTGCGAATTTTGGTCGTGCGACAGTGGATGAGGTCATGTCTGGCGCTATAGTAATTGAAGAGAATTACACTCTGGCTAACGCATTGACTAAGATGCGCAGGTACAACATCTCACGTTTGCCGGTAATAAAGTCAAACGGGGTGGTGACAGGCATTGTCAATGCTTTAGAGATAGTAAAGATTATGGCGACACCTAGAGAAAGAATCGGCAAAGCTCCTGGCCTCCGCGCCTTGACCTCCGGGTCCGCTATTCGGGAGGTCAAAGTGAAGGATATTATGAGAAGGGCAACATCCGTAGAGAGGGGAACCAAATTGAATAAACTGATTGAAAGCTTCAAGAGAACCGAAGAAATCGTTGTTGTCGGAGACGGACGACCGATCGGTATAGTTACTCCTCGAGATGCTCTGGAAATAACACTTCCCGACCGAAACGAACCCAGTATTCATATCGCGCATGTGGATGTCCAGGTACGGAAGACAATCGAAGAACACATAGCCAAATTCTTGAAGAAGATTCAGGGAAAACTTGATAATATCCAATCAGTAATCGTTTACGCAGACAAGCATAAGACCCGCAAATATTCTGTAAGAGCTAGACTAATTGCTTCCAAAGGTGTAATAAATGCAAAGGCTGTGGGTTATGACCCAGTAAGTGCATGTCAGGAATTAATATCGAAGCTTGACAGACAAGTAAGATCCGAACACAGTCAGAAACTCAAACAACGGCAATATAACAAGGAATTTACTTCATAGAATAGAAAGTGGCGCAGATGAGGAGATTTGAACTCCTGATCGCCCGAGGGCGAATCGGCTTGCTTTCAGGCTAATATCCGAGATGCGCATAATAGACTCACTCAAGGCCGACGCATTTTTGTGTTCTCCGAGCTTTTTTGCTGTGAGAAGACCACTCTGCCACATCTGCGCACGCGTGTTTGATTACGGCACATTCCCTACTATTATGTGTTAACTAGATTTTGGTCTCGCGATTGGATAGGCATTAATAAGAAATCGCGCTCCAGTTTTTTCTTAAATTATTTTTTAGGTAACCCTAAATATATTAAATCGTCCATATTGATAGACTATGGGTGAAACAATCGAGCTAGACAGCTTCGAAGTCAGTTTTTCTTTTCGCTGTCCAAAGTGCGAGTATATGAACGAAGAAATTTCAGCTAATGAACTATCTAGTGGCAACGCAGTATGTGGAATGTGCGAGACTCTCTTTAAAATGGAAGGGCTAGATGCAGTAAAAATTATCGCCTCGTTGGAATAATATAGGATTGAACCACCAGGTAGTATGATCCTTGTCACCTGTTGACATGGATATGGTAATCGCGTTTCATGATAGGCGAAGAATCTTAAAATATTAACCCGAACTTAAAAAATCAGATGAGGATATTACCAAGTAGAAAAGCGATAGAAGGACCGGCCAGGGCACCTCATAGGGCGATGTATAAGGCAATGGGTCTTACAGATGAAGATTTGTGTAGGCCGATAGTTGGAGTATCATCTACTTGTAATGAGGCAACACCTTGTAATATTCACCTCTGCAAGCTTGCACAAAATGCCAAACAAGGCGTTAAAGATTCTGGATGCACACCAAGAGAATTTACTGCTATCGCAGTGTCTGATGGAATAGCTATGGGCCATGAGGGAATGAAAGCGTCGCTGGTAAGCAGAGAAATCATAGCTGACTCGATTGAAGTGATGGTAAGAGCTCATCAGTATGATGCTGTAGTAGGTCTATCCGGTTGCGACAAGAGTTTGCCTGGGACATTGATGGGTATGGCTCGGCTTAATCTACCCGCTATATTTGTCTACGGTGGTACAATCATGCCTGGAAATTGGAATGGCAAGCCTGTGACAATCCAAGATGTCTATGAAGCGGTTGGGACTTTTGAAGCGGGTAAAATAACCAATACCGAGCTCATAAGCCTTGAGAATGTCGCCTGTCCTTCAGCAGGTTCTTGTGCAGGAATGTATACAGCTAATACCATGGCTTCGATAAGCGAGGCAATCGGCATGGCGTTACCTGGAAGTGCTTCTGCACCTGCAGAGAGCCAGCGGAGATCTGAAATATGTTATGATACAGGTAAGGCAATTTTCAATTTGATAGAAAATAACATCCGTCCAAAGGATATCTTGACTTTTGAATCATTTGAAAATGCTATTGCGGTAGCTAATGCAATAGGAGGTTCGACGAATTCGATCCTCCATCTGTTGGCTTTATCGAGGGAAATAGGAATTAAACTCAATGTAAGGGACTTTGAAAGAATCAGAAAAAGAACACCCCATATTGCAGATATGAGACCAGGGGGGTCATATGTGATGATTGATCTTGACAAGGTTGGGGGCGTTCCTGTGATTTTGAAAAATCTATTAAAGAAAGATCTACTCCATGGAGAAGTCATGACTGTTACAGGAACCACCATGAGAAAGAATCTTGAATCAATGCAATACTCATATGATTCAGAACAAAATGTCGTAAAACCCATCGAAGATCCAATTCACCATGTAGGGACCCTAGCAATTCTCAAGGGTTCGCTGGCTCCAGACGGGGCTGTTGTCAAAATAGCGGGATTGAATAGACCAGGGTTTGTTGGAAAGGCTCGTGTCTTTGAAGCTGAGGAAGACGCTTTTGAAGCAATATCTAAGAGAAAAATAGTTGAAGGGGATGTGGTGGTAATAAGATACGAAGGTCCAAAGGGAGGGCCTGGTATGAGGGAAATGCTGGCAGTTACCGCTGCTCTCGTTGGTCAAGGACTTGGGGAGGAAGTCGCAATGGTTACCGATGGAAGATTTTCCGGCGCAACCAGAGGATTTATGGTAGGTCATGTGGCGCCTGAGGCGATGGTAGGTGGACCAATATCTCTGGTAAAGGACGGAGATACTATAGATCTTGATATCAAACGGGGGAAAATAAATTTACAGATATCAAAGGCAGAAATGCTCAGAAGAGAGAAGAAATGGAAGCCAATCAAACCTCACTACGTCAGTGGCGCTCTAGCCAAATACGCGTCTTTGGTTAGCTCTGCCTCGGACGGTGCCGTAACGGTTCCAGCACAATAACTGATTTAGTTCATTCATCTCTCTAATTAACAACACCGAAAAGGTATAGTTAATTATTCACTTCCCCTGCCTTACAAGTCTGTTATCAAACCCAAGTGGCAGCTTCCAAGCAAATTCAACTGTTTTCCCACGCCAAGTTAGATGTGAAAATACGTGTCTTCCAACATAGCATTAAGTATAGTAGACATAAAAGGATTGGTTAATAAAGTATCGAAGCTAAAGGTATTATTAATTTTTTCATGAATTCCACAGGCATCCGTTGAAAGACCCCTTAACCTCCTATCGGGCATAATGGTAAATTTTAACTGGCCGACGCAGACATAAACAACCTGGTAAGAAAAGACTACCCCATACTGCTATCTTTTTTATGTGGTATTTCTCTTTAAACCAATCAGCCAGTGTATGACACAATTGTTCAGTACTATCTGTTTTTCAAGTCGCACCTTCTATTGAAGATCTTCAAAGTACGACAGAATAAGTCTAACTCGGATTCTATAACTGCACCTTACACTTTCCTTTTCTGAATGGATATAAACAGGATTATCACGATGGATAATCAGATGTAGAATCGGCGAACAAAGGACTTTTTGCATTTGTAGATGCAATTCCTTAGTGCATCTAACGATTTATGCGATTCCTGGGTGCTACTCTACTGACTTGATGTATCTCAGGAGATTATATTATTTGCCTTCTTTTCCCATAGCATTGCCGCCAGTTCCAGTGCTGCTGTCAGTCTCGACTCCGCTGCCGGAGCCGCCAGTTCCCGTGCTGCTGGTAGCGTCATTCTCGACTCCGCTGCCGGAGCCGCCAGTTCCCGTGCCGCTGGTAGCGCCAGTCTCGACGCCTCCTGTGCCGGTGCTGCCGAAATTGTCAGCGTTGCCGCCGCTCCCGCCAATGCTTGCACTAGGGGCTTCTGGGTTCTTTTTTCTAAGATAGTAGATCAGTACTACCAAAATGAGTCCGATCAAAATATAATTTGTCGGTGGACGAAGAGCGTCGGTAATTACGCCCAACTGTGGTATGACATAAACCACTTTTCCAATATAATTTTGTTGAAAGATAGGATAATCTAGTTGAGGGATTGAACCAGGATTGGCGTCACCTTTAGTCCTGATAATTCTTTGGCCGTTATCTGGGTCAGTTACTATCTCAGCTACTCGGTGCACTATAATTTCGTGCTGTCCTGTATCGGGATTCGGATAGTAGGTTCTGAACACTATAATATCTCCTACTTTCAAGCTGTCAAAAGGAATGTTGTGGCTTACGATAACAAAATCGTTTATGTTAAGATTGGGTATCATACTACCGCTAGCAACTACGTAGAACGGATTTGGCTCACCAAAAGCGAAGCGAATACCGAGAAATATAATCGTGATGCCAACAACAATAATAATTACATATTTTATTTCTTTTCTGATCAATTAGCCATCAAGCCTTTTTCTTTTTTTGGATCATATCTGCAATATCTATCTATCTATCCAGATACAGGAGCAATTGATGTTCTGCAGAAGTCTGCAACAACAGTATCATCATGCCTGCTGCTATCGTTTGACATACATAAACGGTTCATTTTTTCGGATTCACGATATACCAAGACGAGAGATTACCTTTTTTTCCTTACCACTAATATATCTATATCTATCTTACTGCATATTAATGATTATGCAGATCTAAGCAAAATACTTTGATATGTTCATATGACGCTGAAAAGTTAATTCTTTATATTTGACGGTCAACGAGCGGTCATAACAGGAAGAACTGATTTGATATTTGAAGTGATACTGAAAGTAATGAACTGACGTTATTTCCAATAAAGCTTCAAACCAAATAAAAATTGATCTCTTAATCTTTTAATAGGTTGATTCGATTTGATTTAATATTGTCTGGTGGTTTCACTCAGTGATAAATATGAGAGACGTGCATCGGATAGTATGGCAAATCCGAAAATAAAAACAGATGCTCACTCGGACTCCGAGTTGAGAACAATTTATGCTCTCAAAAATATTGCCGTAGTAGGGATGTCAAAAAACGAAGAAAAGCCTGCAAATTATGTTCCCAAATATCTTATTGAGCATGGGTATAACATTATCCCTGTAAATCCGACAACTGGTGAAATAATGGGGAGAAAGTCATATCAATCTGTTACAGAAATACCCGATAGCGTAGATATAGTGGATGTTTTCAGAAGGGCTGAGGATGTAAAAGCCGTTGTTACAGATGCTGCCACAAAGCAGGGAATCAAAGTTATTTGGATGCAAGAAGGAATCTATAATGAAGAAGGTGAAGCTAGGGCGAGGGAAAATGGCATGGACGTGATTTATAATAGATGCATGATGGCTGAGCATATGAGATTATTTAATAGAAAATGACACGATTATCCTCTATATCGTTCAATATATTCGAGGCGCTGATAATAGAGACACCTAAGCAAAATCATCCCAGAATATCCTGCCTATTGCGTATAGAGGTATAGTACTTACCGAATTTGGTGAACTTTTTTTTTCTGATGCTGCGATGAGGTCAGTGTCAGTTAAACACGATAATTACCTCAGTGGATTCAATGCGAGATGTTTCCGTCGCTGTAAGTATGGTGAAATGTTTGATGAGATGGCTTTAATAACTAATTCGTCAATCAGATAGCCGTCTGAGACTTGCCGATAACTAATAGAAAGATAATATGACTTGAAGTGCTATAAAAAGACAGGACTTGATTTCGCGAGACCAATATGACGTTGCAATTATTGGAGGAGGTATTCTAGGCATCTCGATAGCGTATTTTCTGTCATCAATAGCACATCCATCGAAGAGGATACTTCTAATAGAACAGGAGCATGACGTAGCTTTTCATACAAGTGCCAGAAATACCGGCAAGGTTCATGCACCTTTCCTTTATGATCCGATCAGGCAAACACTATTTGCAAGAGCAGCATTTATTGGATTTAATATGCTTAAAGAATACTGCATATTAAAATCGTTACCGTTTAAGCAAGATGGCGTGTTGCAAGTTGCGACTCATGACAAGGGAATAGATAGGCTTCACAAGTATCTAGAATGGGGTTATTCGAATGGCCTACAGAAGAATGAGTTGAAGTTTTTGGACAAGCGGGAAGTTTTTTATTTAGAACCACACGTCAAATGTTTATCTGCAATTTATTGTTTGAAGGACGGTTCGGTAGACTACGAAGTAATATCAAAGGTACTTATGGAAGATGCAAAAAAATTCGGATGCAAAACGATCACTGATACCAAGTTAGTTAAAGTTCTCTATGATACAAAGAACGATCATGTTGGACTTATAACAAATAATGGGCAGTTTATTACAAAATACCTGGTTAACACGGCAGGGGGTGGCGCAATAGACATAGCTCATAGAATCGGACTAGCAACAGAATACACCGATCTACATTTCCGGGGAGAGTATTGGCAGGCTCCTGAAGAATTCCACGATCTGGCAAAAATGAGTATTTATTCTGTTCCGAAATATCCTGAATACCCTTTCCTAGACCCCCATTGGATAGTTCGTGTTGACGGAAGACGCGAGATAGGTCCAAACGCTGTACCTGTATTTAGTCCCTACGCCTATAATTGGAACACAAATCTTAGATTTTTTATACCAAAACTCATTGAATCCTATAGTAGAAAAGGCGTACGAAAAATCCTATTGGACAGCCGTTTTTTGTCTTTGGCAAGTGTTGAATTGAAAGGTTCCCTTTCAAAAACTGTCATGATAAATAGAGTTAGAGAGTTTCTACCTGAAATCAGGGCATCATCATTTAGCAAACGAGGGACAGCGGGCATCAGGTCCATCCTGGTAGGTAGCGATGGAAAATTTGTTGGAGACACAATGATTATTAAAAATGATTATTCTTTAAACGTACTAAACTATAACTCGCCTGGAGCAACTGGTTCTTTACCGCTAGCGGCCTTAATTACACATGAATTGATTACAGATGGGATATTAACATCACCTTCGTCGGCATTCAGAAAAAAATCAATTTGGGATACTACGACAATCGCAAATCAGATGCGCCATACTAATGGTGTTGGTATCAGCTAGCGTACCGTTACGATCTTTTCTTTTCTTGTTACCGTCTCGTAGGTAAAAATTAGGTAAACTTATCTACCTGCAATCGTTCCTTTTTATGACCGCATCAGAGGCTACGTTGGGTACGGGCGTACTTCTTCTAGTATAGAATCAAGGTCTGAGTCGTTTAGACCTGCGCCCATCTTAGCATCTCTCCTGGAAATGATGTTGCCTTTGTCAAAGGCAATAATAGTAGGGACAGCGTTTATCGAGAATCTTTCCCATAGTGGATTATCATCATCATTCAACTTAGCTCCATACATTTTCAAGCTAGTAGTAGATTTTGATTTCGTGGCAGATTCAAAAATGGGTCCGAATCTTTGACAAAAAGGACACCAATCTGCATAAAACATTACTAAAACCTTTTCTCCTAAGGACAATAATGCATCAAATTGAGCGGGTTCAAGGTGTTCCATAAGACCAATTAACATCTAAATGAATATATTAACTAGAGGATAACCAAGAGTTAGTTTAGCAACTTACTTCTTCCCAGGCTATATATAAAAGACACGCAATTAATCTAACACGAATTTTGATAATCGCTATAAACATATTCGATTAACATATTCATTCAATAGAGATGTTAAGTAGCGAAGAAGTAAAAGCCATCTTATACTCAACGATAGAAAGCATAGGGAAGAAAAGAATTCGATGCGATATTACTTCAAATATTGACTTCTCAGAAAAGTATATTGATCTTATAATGGCTGAATGTATCACAAAAATAAATGTTGAATCAAATGCTAGCGATAAGGTTGAAACAATTGCAGTCTTAAGTGAAGCACTTCTTCATTTTATGCTTACGGTCTGCAGTGTCCCATCTGAAAGGAGAATCCAAGTAAAGGATAATCTATCCCTTGATGTAGTTGTACCGAATATAACGAGCTTAAACAGGACACCTAATAAATCAATTATTATAGAAATTATAAGGAATAAGGCGGATTTGAATAGAATAGCAGAATTGGAATTCTTGCAGCCAAATTATAAAAATATATGGTTGATATCTGTGACGCCGTTCTCAACAAGATGTAGAACATATGGTTTGTCCCATGATAGAGCATTATTCGATAATATTTTTTCGAATATTATAACAGATATCAATAATTTTCTAAAGGAAACAGGGGATAAAAGCCTTAAGTTCATTCATTGAGATAAGACGATCAGAGTAGTGAATGACGCTTCTAGAAAGAGTGCTCAACCAATCGGTAAGTGCTTTGAATATGTAATACATGCTTCATATTGAGCTTCTTTCTGGCATACTGTACTAAGAATGTCGTCTGATTGGACACATGTGATCCATGTATCTAATTTAACTAGGTACACAACCCTAAAATAAATCCCTTATCCCCTGTTGAGTTAGCTTTTTTTATCTACGTCTTTGAATTTCCTATTCAGCTTGGTCATTCGTGCCTCGTATCCTTTATTGTACTCGAGTTCCTCTGGAACTAGAGTAGCAGGATGAATGAAACCTTGATTGCGCATAATCGCGGCCCTCTCAGAAGCCCATAACCTTTGTAAGTCCCAATCTGCAGTACCAAATCCGTCGTGTGGTCCTGTTAGTTTACCATTATGCATACTGAAGATCAAACAAGAGACAATGGGAATAGCGTAATTCACACTAGCTGCAGAATTTAATTTAACTGGCATAAGCGGCAAATGATGACTTCCTCGAGTATTTCCAGATACGTAGTGAGGGTTATTAAAAGCACTACAGGCTTCTTCTGTTGCGGGAAAATCCTTCTGTGTTCTTATAATCGCAATAGGATCATCCTTGCCAACATAAGTTCCAGCAATATTATGTAACCTATCAGTTGAAGCAGCTACGATTTGTTCTCCATCGGAAGATAGAACAGAATGCACAACATATCTTCCTGGATACATCAAAGATGCTTCTAGTTCAGGCTTGTCTTCCCACAGCTTTAGGTTCGCAATCATACCACTCATGACATCCAATATTCTAAAGGTCACTCCAGATGCGAGCTTTTCGTTGATGATTAGTCCAGTACTGCTCCTCGCGTCAACAAATGCCCTCCAAAATGGAAAATTGAACGCACCTGGTTCCGTTTTATCCGCTGCCAGAATGCAGAAGACTTCACTTGGGCGCTCGTCCATCTCGATTTCTGCTACACCTGGACCCATCCCCTTTACGTTACCTGAAAACGCATCCTTTAATAGATCTTGCCCAGCGCCGTATAACCCTTGCTCTTTAGCTAACTTTGTTCCTTCCTTAAATGCATCCCATGCAAGTTTGTGAATTTTTTCGTTTTCTACACCAAATGTGTGTGTCATTACTATATGTATATCATCGCCTGTATACCCAATGTAATAGTCGATTAGAAGGCCTTCTTCTTTTGATCTTCGGGAAACGTAATTCTTTACAGCTTCAACGAGCTCATCGCTAGGCCTCGTGTGTCCTCCGATTCCCCCTATGTCTGCTTTAATCGAAGATATTGTCGTTCGCATATTATAACAGCTGAAGTTAATCATATCCCCCTATATTATATGTTAGAATGTTGATTATTGTACTGCAATGTACATGATAATTATGTATGTGAAACTATTGCATCTGGTAATTCTTTAAAAATAAGCATGTGAAAAGAACGAGTGGTGAGCAGAGGTATATGTAAACATGCATTTATCACCCCTCGTAGATAACATTCATCAATTTATGTTACATCAAAACTAATTATTCTTCTCTACGTGAATTGAAATTGATAATCGTCAAGCAGTTGATAATACTGAAACGTTGGTTTTAGCATTAGCTGTGATGAATTCGCACTCGCATTTTGATATGCTTTGATCGCATTTACAATGAATTATGACTTACCGCAAGTGGTGTTGCGAGCTATTACAAAATATTGAACTGCTTGTACTTGTTGACCTTTAGTGTGAGAAGTAATTTCACTTCATGTAGTTTAGATCGAACTAGTTGTTGTTGCAGAGTATACGAATTAGTAATTAAAGATGCGTCGACTATTGGGGAGATTTTTCCAGATGCTGAATAGTGTTCTGTAACTTTAATATCCTAGTCTGAAATGTCAAAAGATGTATAAGGCTTAATTGCAAAAGAAGTACGTCTTACAATGAATAAAGGTAGTGATCCCCTATCACTAAAGATACTGGAATCCTATACTAGGGATGTGGGTCGTGGAGTAGCTCGTATTGACTATGATTCTATGGATTCATTAAGCGCATCTACCGGTGATGTTGTTGAAATTGGAGGCAAACGCAGAACGGTTGCCAAATGTTTACCACTTTACCCTTCAGATGAAGGAAAGGGAA
>JBAVTY010000198.1:0-11198 GCA_049696495.1 Candidatus Nitrosopolaris sp. | reverse complement strand
TGTGTAAACAATGTTTTTTTAAATATCTTGCTGCAAAAGATGATGCTGGTCATGGAACGCCGTTTGATTGGGATAAATCAGACAGAGCTGGTGAGGCGTTTTTAACAGAATGATAGATGCGCAGAATTATCTCCTAGAATTGATATCTGAACTATTTTCTTGTTGTCGCGCCCGATTATCGATGTGCTCTATTCATCAATCATCGTAGACAGTCCATAACATATTACAAATATATATTCAGGATATGGCATCCAATTAAATCCAATAGCCTTATTAGCCGATGATAAAAAAAGTCATCTATCAGTATTATTGATCTTGGTCATTAACCCTTGCTACGATAATTTTATTTCAGCTTTATTTCTCGCTGATGTAAATAATCTGGAGCTATTTTATCCATTGTGTTCTGTATTTGCAATAAACGCATACCTTTCTCTGTTGTTCTGTACGTTCGCATCCCTTCTTCATATTCTATCAAACCATTTTCCGCAAAAAACGTCAAGTATTCTTTCAGCTGATTAAAAGATAGATATGCTTTATACATTAATTTCATTTTAGTAGCTCCTCCACCATTTGCTGCATTTAAGAGTAGCCCGATTATGTCACTCCTGCTTCTGTATTTCATATATCGCGAATGTCAAACCAAATATTTATGAGAAGCTACTATTTCGTTGTTTTATAGATTCGAAATATCTTTGAGTACAAATGTCCATTCTAGTAGAAGAGAGATGCAGATAATGCATAAGGAATTAGGAAATTTAAATAAAGCCATAAGAATTATTGATGCCCATCCGGCCCAGAATTATTAGTAGTAAATGCAGTATCAGAGGATGATCGATGCAGTATCTTGCTTTTGAATTCTAGTAGTGGGCTCTGGGTCAATTGATTGTTATATTAAGACCCGGATAAATTGTACTCTATACAACTATTTTTTTTAAATTGTCCAACTATGAGGCGTGCCGTCAAGACATTTATGTAAGTCTAAATTTAAATTAGAAAAATCGCTGACAATATGCTCACATTTAGAACATTTAAATTCCTTGGTTAATTTATGTTTCATATCCTCACTCAATGCACCTATATCTAATCAACCTGATACTTGTAATAAGAACGTAGCAGGGAAACCCCTGGTTTTAAAGAGATAAAAAAAAGAAATTGATAATTCTATCTAATTCCTCTTTCAACATATGCGATTATTTGCTTGTTTATGAAATTCATACCATTGACTTTCTTGTAGTGGCTTCCAATGCTCTTTTATTGTTCCTAGTCTATTATCGATGGAAAAGAAGTCTTGAGATCCATGGCGCTTCAAATGGAGCTCATCTTTAGGTTTGCGTTAATCAAGTGCTGTGGCAAGGCCTATGCCGCTGTTTCCACCGGTGATGACTGCAATCTTTCCATCAAGTCGTTTTGCGATTAATCCAGTCATATAAGAGTAATAAACTACTTGTAGTTATTTGAAACCAGTAGCATAGTCTAACTTAGTTAGCACTCTGATTACTTTCTTCCTCCTAGCATCTCTAGTCAGGATTTCATGCGCCTCCTTCAATTCACTATATGGAATTATTATTTCAATTCGTTTCATATTGTGGCCAACCTGACGTAGATCCAGTCTTTCCATATGGTTGACTCATATTCCTTCTTTAATGGTCGTATATCTATGAATCATGATGGATGTCCATTTCGAAAAAATCCTTTATGAGCGATTTGTCTGTGAATCTCAAAGCGCGTCAATAACAAAACAGTACGTTATAGTTAATAAACAGAACACAGCTTCACAAGGAACGTTATGCCCTTTTAGGTATTTTCTGATGTCTGGTCTTATACCAATACATAATTCTGCCTCCTATCATTAGGGGCGGTGCCTACTTGCTTCTCATTTTTTGCATACCTTGGAATTTACTCCCAATCCTCGGTGCTTAGTCTACTATACTTTCACCTATTTTTGCGTACACATCAACGTATGTGTGATTTCCTGCTCGTTAGCGCTGGCTTCTCTTCCGACATAATAGCCTATTTTCTTGCTACCCTTTTCATATTTTTAATCTTTCTTGTTCTCACATCTTCTCTATGGCCATCATACAACTCGTTTCTTGTTAATACGTAGTAAGACCTTAACCATGATGATTAAGATTAAGTCAATCATGCTACTTTGATTTATTATACGAGCGTCTTTCCAACCAATAAACAATCTTTACCAACTTGGTAGAATTACCCTTTGATATTCGTTGCTAAAACTGTGTTACGTTACTATTCTTCTCATTACGAATGTGTGCATGAAGACATTCTAGCATTATCCATCGCAAATACCTACTGCCTGTCTTTGTTATTCTGCCATGATATGTTATTCCACCGGAGCTATGTGTTGATAGTATCAACAACACATACGCACATCCGCATTACAATCCATAGTTTTCAAGCAAGCGTAACCAAACTTCACTCATCGTAGGAAACGATGGTACAGCATGCCAGAGTCGCTCAAGTGGTACTTCAGCAATTATAGCTATTGTTGCGAAATGCAACAAATGACCTACATGTGGTCCGATCAAAGTAGCACCAACTATTACATGACGATCTTCATCAACTATGATTCTAGCATGACCAGTATAACCATCTGTATGGAGCCTAGCTCCTCCCACAGTATCGATCTCGCAGTCTACTGTTAGTACATTGATATTCAAGCTGCGAGCACCTTTTCAGTAAATCCCACAGAAGCAATTTGAGGGTCGGTAAAGATTACTTGCGGTACAGCCACATGATCTGCAGTTGGCACCCATTTGTTCCAAGGCTCATAAGAATTGCTTGATCTAGAACCTGCACTTTTACTAGATGTAAGAGTTCCGTGAGCACGTGCAATTATTGCCGTAGCACATGCCCGAGCCTGATACAATCCAATGTGAGTGAGTAGAGCTCTATGATTGATGTCCCCGTTGATATGAATCCGCTGCTTTACCTATAGAAACATTAATTGAAATTTCAGGATATGGTATTTCGTTCAATCTCGGAAAAGGAAAAAAGATGTACGAAGCAAATCCGATGCTTTATGTGGTGAAAGGCGCTCCGTGAAAATCTGAGGTCAAAATGCCTTCGCACCAACGACCGTTTCAATAAGGAGATATTATGCAGACTTCCATATGATCCTTATCCATATGGTGAGGGATTATGTTAATGCACAGAAAGATTGGCTGACTATAATCCACCTACCGAAAAAGGCGCCTTGATAAAACTGCTAACAATTCACGGCAAAAATGACTCCTTCATACATGGGTTTTCCTATATCATGCGTTCTAGTATACACCGGCTGACTAATTGAGACCTTGAAACCACAAGCCAGTAGTTTGTCTCTTAGATCTTTATACCCATGATGATATTCAATTAAAATATGGCTAAACCGTTTTAAGCTATCAATAGGCGAAGATAGGATTACCTCGTACTCGCAGCCCTGACAATCCATCTTTAATATTGCCTTGGTAGATATGTCATTTTTATTTAAGAGATCTGTTAAACTGAAAAGCTTGACTTTAAAAGATTTTTCTGAATTTAAATTCCTTTCTAATGTAGATCCCACTCTGACTTGGGTTCCGTCTGCTACTTTATTCAAGATGGAATTTTCTCTACTTGAAACGAAGCAACTTTCGCTAGCACAACCTGCCAATACTACATTAATTTTTTTGCAAAGCTTATTTAATTTCACATTTTCTTTCGCAATGACGTAATTATGTGGAAATGGATCTACGGCAATTATCCTTTTAGCTCCTTGTAGTGCAAAGTATATAGAGGAATCACCTATATTTGCACCTACGTCTACTACTATCGCATCATTGACTGGGAGTATTCCATACTGACCTTTCAAAAAGATTCCAAAGACATCTCCATTGTTTATGCTATCATGTAGCCTTATTTCGTTATTCTTTGAATATGAGCTGATTGTAGTAATTTCTTTTTCAGTATCAAATCTAATTTCATATCCCAAACTACGCAATATGCCATCTTCAGGTATCGTATGCCAAGGAAATTTCAATGTTCGTTCATTTTTGATCGTAACAGTTTTACCATTTCTTAACGCAGCTTTAATAGGGTATCTTCTTTTCCAGAAACAAACAGTCATTGTGATATAATTATCATAAGCTCTATAGAAATTTGCTAATACAAGCGGATAAAGAACATATCGTCTTAAAAAATAAAGCCAGCTTTTAATACACTCAAAGAAGGATATGTTATGTTTATTTAAATTGAATGATCGGTTCATCTGCGAAAATGCGTACATTCAGGATATTATTCCTTGGCATTATAAATGTACTCTATGCCTCAAGTTTGTCGAATAAGAATAGTAAATATGTAGTTGCATAATTAGCTGTCTCGTGATTACAACGAGTACAAGTACAGATCATTTATGATCTCAATTTCGTATATATGCGGTAAATATTGAACTATTGTGTATCAGTCAGTAACCTACTCTAATGTAATTAATAATATTACACTTCACGTAAGATGAACTTTGTTGATGACCCTTGTCTTGGGTTAATTGTCGGCATGTCTGCTACGTCAGCACTATGAATCAGTAGCTTGGATATGAAGCCATTGTTAAGGCTAGCTGGGGGACAATTCTAAATTACTCTATCAATTTCAGATACCTTTAGATACCTCGCGTTTAAAGTGTAATTTATGACTTAACTAAATTGTAGCATAATTTCGAATTCAGTATGCAAATAAGCTAAGAAAAAGAGATTTGATATTTACAATGATATCGCAAATTTCGTAATGCTCTTTCTTTTCAGCTCCTGAAGGGAAGTGATTGCCTCGTCTTGTTTTATACTTTCGTAACCCATGAACGGAAAAGGAATGTAAGTTAAATGACGTTTAATTTGCACTTAGCTTTCAAGAATGGCTTTATTCTCGTGTTCCTGAGTTGTAATACGTTGACCGTGACGGTTAAGTTTCTTCTGTAACTTCTCAATTTAGCTTAGAAGTGGTATGCACCCACATTGGCTGTCAATCATAAGAGATGGCTACTGGCCGTGCATATACCTGAAACGAAATAATGAAACATTATGTAAAGAACAGACGGGGGATCAATATACGAATTAGGTAAGTGGGAGTTAAGTTGCATTTTTATTACAAAATGTTTTTTTCCAGCTACTGAAGAATTAACGTTATATTATGAGTTGAGAAGACTTTGACGATCAAATCATATTAATTAAAGCAATGAAAAAGTATCAACGGAATACGATAATCTATTAGAACAACTAGATCTCGACAAATCGTAGCTTTACTTCTTAATTTTCTCTTCGAGGTATTCCTTTAATGCTACTGCATTGTTGAATTTTTCTTCTTTCGAACCATATAGTAAGGTCCAATGTCGGAAACCTGATCGGGCCTCCAAAAGTGCATGGATCTGAATAGCATACTTGATCGAGCAGGACGAGCACTACATTGGGTGCGTCTTTCGGCGGCCGAACCACAAAAGGTTTCGGCTGAGGGACCTTCCGCCAATCAGGCTCTGTGATTGGCTGTTGCATCGGAGGAAGGATCGGTAAGATCTCGTCGGGCTTAACCTGACTGACATTAGCATCATCTTGTGAAAATTTCGTCATAATTTTACCTCCTCTATAAATGGTTTCGCTGGCCACTCGCTGTTCGAGTTGTCACTAGACCTTTCGCATACGAAGAACCGCTCTTACAATATCACAGCTGAAGTAGAGATTCCTGTCGGCGGGGCGGAAGGTCCAATCTGCACCATTGGTGGTGTTGGCAGCGGCTGGCCTTTTTACATCAAAGACATGCTTCTGGTTCACTGCTACAATAATGGTGGTGAACATTACTACCTGCGATCCTCAAAGAAAGTACCTACAGAGAGAAAAGCAAAATTGCGCTTCGAGTTTGAAAAGACCGGCCCAGAAAAATTTGGTGCTGGGGGCGTAGGTAGACTTTACATCAAGGACAACAAAGTTGGTGAAGGTCAAATCCCGCAAACAGTCAAATTCATCTACTCCCTCGACGAAAGTTTTGATATAGGAAGGGACACTGGGTCACCGGTGACTGAGGAGTACAAGGCTGGACCGCAATTCACTGGGACAATCAAAAAAGTATTAGTCGATCTTGCTGGTGAGCGGCATGTGGACCTAGAGGCAGAGACCAGGGCCGTTATGAAGCGGCAGTAACACAGTCAAGCGACTATTAACTCAAGATTCGCAAGAGTTAATTTCTCTTAATTTTTTAGTATGCGGCGGTACAAGATAGTACATTATCATAGCAACCAGCAGCATCATTTGTTAAGAGCGAACGAAGACTCCCAGAAGTAACACCCATGGACATTTACAATATTATTAAACAGATGTCTATAATTGATGCCATGTCAAAAGCAAAAGATATAGGAACTAAAGAGACAGGCGATCCTAAAACAAGAACCGTTACAATATTGTGTGGCTTCGTTCCCATCTGAAATTATCGAGGGCTAATTTATTGCCACGGCCAATAATCATTCATTGGTGTGTAAGTAGTCGAATAGAAGTATGAAGTAGTATCGGGTTCTGTGTATGCGACAGGATATAAGTCACCGCTGTTATAGTACCATCACGATTCCTGGTTCATATATGTCATTTCTCCTCTTTTCTGCGCCAGAGATGACTCATACATGCTCAAAGTTCCTTGAAATTCGTCTATTATTCTATTCAAGTTTAATATGTGATTATTACACTTCGTCTTTTCAACCTCTAGCCTTTCTATATCGTTTCTAACGTATTCTACTTTCCATTGCAGAAGTTCTAAATGGTGGCTGTTAGCAAGTTGTAACACGTTAATTATTTCGTGTTCTTCCATTTCTAGGTCTTTTACTATTTTGTATAATCTTAACAAGATCATATTTGGCTTCGTCGTAAATCTGGGCTAGTTTATACATACCATTGAGTTCCCAAAATTCTCTGTATATTGCTCGTACCTCATCTGCTGGAAGATCTAATGATATTACTACTTCTACAGGCGTCTTACCTTCAGAAAACAATTTGAAAGCTTGTGACACTTTCGACTTCGGTTCAGTATCAATTTCTTGCTCTGGTACGTACGTGATATATCCTTTTTCTCGTTCTACTTCCAACTTTACATTGTTTGTTATATCCCCTATATCTCGAAAGGACGTATGCATTTGCTTAGCAATTTCCCTGACTGATCTGCCTTCTTTGTAAAGTTGGACTACATACTGTTCTTTTTCTTCCCTGTTTAATAACCATGTCAAGATGTATTACGATTAGATTAAAGGTTGATAGTTTATAGCTCTTAGCCTTTTTCTGTTACCGTTGTATTCGCCACTGTTACCATTGTGTCTGGCCTTAAAGAGCACTGCTTTCAGCTCCTGTATCTGTTACCAGATGGATAGAACCGTGTGAGAAATACCCACCCCTACTGTACTGTTGAAAAATAATTTAGATCTAAAAAAAAGTCAGTCTTCTACCTTGAAAATACTACGTCTGAAAGCTCTTCAACTAGGTTGAATCGTACCAGAAACTTTAAGTCACACGACCCCTGGCTTGAATAGCCTGCGTAGGTGCTTGGCGGCTTTACTATTTCAGTGCTTTGTTCTAACGATAGCCTGCGTAAACCAGTCTGGTAAGATATTTTTATTTTTGTTGACAAACAATCCAAATGCCGAATCTAGTACATACGTTATTGCCCAGTCTTCTTTTGATCTTACAGACCTGCCATATCCTTGTACCAACCTTAACGCGGTCTGCCAACTATACCATTGTTCGTTAATCTTTCTTTTTTCGTCTATCCATTTGTCTCCTAAACTGGGGTAGGGAACCTTGGTTATAATCTGGAATCTGGACAAATCATCCTTTAAATCAAGCCCTATGTGTAATGAAGGCGAGATAAGGACAGTTGGTTTTGCACTCTTAGCATGTTCTGCTATAACTTCATCTCTTTCTATTACTGGGTCTGTTACTAGGAGTCTGCGTTTATTTGTCTGTGAAATATTCTCCTTGATAAAGTTTAGTTGATCATACGATGTAGTATGGATTATGCCTTTGTTATCTTTATGACGGGTCATAAGATCATCAATTGTCTTTGCAAGACTTATTTTCACGGCATCTTTCTGAAGGTTGATGTAGTTCAGATAGGCAGTATCTAAAGGGTATATGAGTCTATTTTGTAGTGGAAAATCTGATCCAACGCGTATGATTTTAACGTCATCGTGTTCAAGTCCTATATTTTTGCAGAACGTTTTAGCATCCAGAATCGTAGCGCTCATCATCAAAGTTTTATTACATTTTCTAAACACATCTTTGCAGTAGGGGGATACATCAAGTGGTTTTAGTTCTACTTTTATAACTTCATGGCCTTCCTTCTTTATCTCTGATACAATCCAGTTTCTAGAATTTGAGACGATGCTATTTATTGTTAGTTCCAGTTTGTCAATGTCTTGAGATGCCTCGACTAAAAGTTCTTCATTAAGAATATTGGCATTTATCATCATATCTTTAAGATTGGAAAGGAAATCGGTCCATTCTTTTACATCATATCCATGATCTTGAATCTTTAGATCAGGGATATATTTTCTCCATTTTTTCTTGGAGATAGATATCCCTCGAAATCTCACGAGTTCCATTTCTAACAGGTGTGCTTCGTCTAGTACTAATAGTTCTCTTGAAGGAAGGTTCTTGTGTATCAAAGCCAGGAAAATAGAATAGTTTAGTACAGAATGACTTGCGACTATTGCAATGCTTAGTTGATCATAGTATTCGCAAGGCCGCCAGTCTCGTTTAATATTTTCTTTTAGATTTTCTAGATGTGACCATTGGAAATACTTGTCTTGATAATGATTCTGGGTATCAGGACTAAGGAAGACATGCTCCCTTTTAGTACTTTTGTTGCTTACTTTGTAATCTTTTAGCAATGTCTTGTATTTACAAATATACTTATCATCACTCATACATGGACCGTACTCTACCGTCGTATGAGGACAATCATTTCTAGTTGAAACACATGGTTTACATTTGTAGGTACCGTTTCTAATAAAATCATCCTTAACTTCACACGAAAAGTTGCCCTTGCCCTTGGCTGGTTTGACGAAAGGAAAGTCCCTTGCGTATTGCGTCTGCAAATCTTTAGTTGCAGTACATACGTAACTAGAGCCTAGTGTTAGTCCAGCCGCTACTGCAACAGGACTCTTTCCAAAACCAGTAGGGGCTTCCAGTATTATGTGCCTATAACCTGAAGCAAATGCAGCACCTATTTCCTTTAAAACAAAAGACTGTTTTTCGCGTAGAGTCGGAAATGGAAAGTTTTTGATCAAGTCATCGACTGTAGTTTGATGGTTATCTCTCAATTGTAATAGTCTTGTATCTCATTATAAAGAAGCTATATATTCTGTAGTCTGTCGGTTATCACTCAATCGTAAGATCTACCTCCAAATTTATTTGTGGAAATTGTTGTTGCATGTGATAGCTTTAGTCTTAAATCGTCCATGTTAAGGCCTGTAATTTCCAAGGTATCTGTTAGTTTGTTAAGTAATATATTCTTGTATTCAACTAGGTTTAGACTCTCTGGTTTAATAGAATATCCTTTTTTCCTTTTCCAACATTGTTTACTTTCAACATACTGATCTTCATATGTCTCGTACCAGGATACTAAATCATCTTTGTCTTTATCAAGTAATTTTGCAAGAATTCCCGTTCTTACGTGATCTTTGTATTCATATGGATACAGCTTTAGACGTTGTGTAAATTTCAGTTCTTCTGCGGAGTTGATGCGACCGCAATCCAGTTCCTCATACGCATCTTCGATCATTTTGGGTATTATTTCTAATCTTTTCTCCGGGTGCTTGACTATTTCAACAACGATCGTCTTAAACCATTTTCGAACCCATAATGGATTGGAATCACTGAGGCCATCAAGACCTTTTATTATTGGTTCGTCTTTTTCATTGCCTGTCCATCCAACATATCTGTTCTTTTTAGGATAGAAAATGGAATTAATAAATACAGTCTTTAATTCAACGATGACACCAAGTTTATCTCTACATGTCTGGATAAAGTCTTGCACTTTTATGTCTGTTCCTGCACTGAAAAATGTTGAATCAGTAAAGCCAAACACAACCTTAAAGCTGTAAGGTTCATTCTGTGCCATCGACTCCATTTGTTTATGAATACGTCTACCCTCAGCTGTTATACATTCAGCAACCTTATAATTGGCAAACTCAAAATACTTATTTCCGAACAGGCCAAAGCCAGCATTAGCGAAAAGTTTGGCACCGAGTTGATGCTTCTGGTATTCTTCTATTGACTTTGAATCACAATCGGGTTTTTCCTTTTCCTCTTTTAACAAAACCAAATATTTGTTACGATCAGATAATGTTTGCTCCAGAACCTTGGGAAATGCACCTTTTCTTCTCTGACATACCCAGTATCTATCCACCCTACGAGGAATATTGTCTTCTTGCAGATGTTCATTTATCGTGTCGATGGTGTCTTGCTTGACTTGCGCGTTTTCATTATCTTTGCAGCAAGTATAGTTCAAAGTATCGAATGAAAAATTATTATTTGTTACGATGGTAGGATACTGACCTTTTACATCAAGTTCATAGATTTTCGTCCCTATAAAAAATCCCTTTACAGGTTGTGTGTGGTGTCATCCCACTATTGCCTGTTTTTCTAGCTTGTAGTTTGGAGTATAGGAAATAGTACATTCCCCAGATTCCAACATCTTCTTGTATCTGTTGGCATACCATGTGCTAATCTCAGTATGACATACCAAGTAGTATTCCATTTCCGCATAGGCAGCAAAAATTTTCATGATTCTTAAGGCAAGACAGTTATTATACTGCGCAAGAAGCATTGCAAGTTCGCTATCTCTTCTTACATAACGCTCTTGTTCTACAACGGGTAAGGAAGAAATGTCAGAAGTCCCTGCATTTAATTTACCATGCTTTCCTACTCCTAATAATGCCTGACTGACAGAATCTAAATCAGTGGTCCTATATCTTCCCTCAAATACACCATTTTGAATAATGGGTTTGCTAAATACCCTGTTAAGGTCTATGTGTTTTTTATTTGAATCTACCAATTGTGCATATGTCTTCTTTACTTCTATCGGGGAAGCTAGATGATAGAAAATACACCTCTGATGCAAAACAAAAAAAATCAGAATCACGGCCTTTTATTCTATGAAGACATGTATCGTCATATACTGCTACACCAGTGGTATAC
>JBAVTY010000197.1:0-2338 GCA_049696495.1 Candidatus Nitrosopolaris sp. | reverse complement strand
CTGAATACATGGTTGCTCTTTCGATGAAGAAACAGTGGTGTTCTTGAATTTCTTAAAACGCGATATATTATATACGCCAGTCTAACGTACTTAGATTCCTTCAATATCCATTGTGTTAAGTGCTTCTAGAAAGCTTTGACTGAATCTATCAAAAGCATGATTTCTACAAAGCCGTATGAGAGCATATCTCTTTATACTATTCTGACATATGTACCTGATACAATGTCGTCTTCAACACATGATAATATTACTTCTAGAGGTTCTGATACAATAACGACAATAGTCCCTCTACGCAAAAGACTATAGATACAATAAGGGATGTTGCAAAGAATATCCGCGAAGCATCTTATAGAATAAGAGACGTAGTACGAACAGTACATCAGAGTGGTGCGATGGATGAACTTGCAACAGCTGTCCATGAAGCGGTAATTGCAGCAAGAGATACTACAAAAGAAATTAATGAAACTGCTAAAGAGTTGAAAGAGCGTGGCGTGATTAAAGAGACGGCTACTAACGTAGAGGAAACAGTTGTTGCAGCACGCGAAATAGGTGAATCGGTGAAGCATACGGAACAGCAGATAGGCGAATCAGCTCCTCTAACAAGTGAAACACTAAGAGAAGCAACCACCAAAGTAAAATCCAAGAAAGAGAGCAGTCATAAGTATAGTCAGGTATCCAGTATATCGTAGAGGCGGACGAGAAGGCCTGTTCGTAATGAGGCTTTTTCTCCAACCGTCTTCCTCAGAATTCTTTTAAGTATCTATTCCATAAGGACACCAAACTTGCTGTGAGAATACACATTCACTTTACTATCTCCATTGGCATATTTAGCGTAAAGCATCTCTGCTAGAGAACAATCACTACTCGTTGTGCATATTTGTAAAACAATGGTATTGCATTCTCCATTTGTCAAAGGTGATCCTTTGTGGATGCCATTTGGAGATAAGCGCAAAGAAAAAGAAATATCCTTTGTGGTTAATGGTATTAAGCAACTATCATTGATGAAAGGTAAGCGCTGTCTATTATTGCCCGCGCCTTTTCTATCTCATGTAAGAGCGTCTCTCTCTCGGCCAGTTTTAGTTTAATGTGCTCTTCTAATATTTCGAGCGGTACGTCAATATGTCCTATTTTATCTAGGACGTCAACAAGTTTTTGCGAGGTTTACGCGACTCTTCCGATCAAACTATTTGTCACAGCATTGGTAACAGACATAATGGCCCCGAAATAACATTGGATTCAGCAGGGAAAACATATGCTACTGTGTGAACCTGTGGATCTATCTTCATAATATCTGATTTTACTTCTCTTAACCAAGCCGACAGCACTGACAGTATCCTTGATAGTTCCTCGTTCTTTTAGACCCTTAACAGTTTCATTGATTTCGTTTGCATTATCACGTATAGCAATAGTCGTCCCTTGGGATCGATCCCTTATACATATACGTCAAAATGTCTTTCTTTTATACCAGTAAGCCTCTTTAAATCCAGGAATCACATCGGTTTTGTTGATAGATGGAAGGATTTGAACACTATTTATTCGGCATAATCAAATATTAAGAAATATTTGGTGGTATGTAATTCCTTACAGATGAACCATGATGATGGATAAGTAACCATTGGTTTTCCATTTGTTCAAATATGTTAGTAGCAATGACACCAAGCCTGACAATTTCTCCATTAACTAAAGTTTCAATATTTTCTAGGCATACAACTACTGCCATATTATCAAAGAATCTCATCTTTGTATTTGTGATAATGAATTTTATCATGTCTGTATTGTGAAATATAGTTATCCAACTTTTCGCGCATTGCTAACCAACCAGTAAATAAGTCCCAATTGTCCGTATTGCTAACCATCCAGTAAATAAGTCCCAACCTGGGTGTATGCAAACAACACTATCTTCATGTTTCCACAACCATTCCATCCTTTCAATTGATAGATTCTCAAAAGCATGATAAAATTCAGAATTAACCTTTTGTAATTGCACTATAATTTCATCTTCTTTCATTATTATACATCATGTAGTAAGTCTTCATTAAAACATTTAGGCCGTTTATGTTTTTGTCGACATGATTATCAACCAAACAAGTAACTTCTATATTCGATAACATTGTTTAGTCTGACAGACGAAGGCTGAACGCATGGTGGTGGATCGAAAGCCACCTCATCGACTTCATACCACCCACATACAATCATTGGTGCAGTGGAGCAGAGTTACAATATTTAATTAAATTATAAGAATTCTTCGCCTTTTCTCTGGCTCTGGGTACATCTAAAGATTGTTTCATCTAGGGCAGCCTTTGTCTTGTTTCAGTTATATTATCCAATCATTTGTTGT
>JBAVTY010000196.1:0-1890 GCA_049696495.1 Candidatus Nitrosopolaris sp. | reverse complement strand
ATTTCTTAAAACACGATATATTATATACGCCAGTCTAACGTACTTAGATTCCTTCAATATCCATTGTGTTAAGTGCTTCTAGAAAGCTTTGACTGAATCTATCAAAAGCATGATTTCTACAAAGCCCTTCAGACAGATAACTGTATGTGTTATACCACACAGATGATGATTCCATCACTACACGAACCTTTTCATCATTGATATTTTCATCAAAAAATCTGCCCACCTGATTAAGATTGTTGTTTATCCTAGAATTTTCCAATACCTTTCCTTTGTCGTTCATCACAGCTATCTGCATATAGTTCTTGTGTAGATCCATACCTACAAACATGGATATTTTACCGTCTAGCTTGGATTTGGATAGATTGTTCACATACGGTTAGGCTCAATAAAATCCCTTTGGATAAAAAAAAGCTAAATATTGTCGAGCAGAATAATAGTGCAAATATTGATTCAGGATAGTATAGTGAATTGCATTCCATGTTGACATAATCAACACTTTTCTATGATAATGACAGTGGTAGCGGTAGTAGCGAATAGTCCATAGAAGCGGAACAAATAACGGCCGATCCATTACCACTCGTCAAATTCCAGCATAAGACAATGATTTGCTCCGAATATTAGCAATAGAATCCTGAGTTATAGTTATGAGTGATACTGGAACACATGGTAATAGATAATGTTTACCTGTGAATCTAGAGCTCAAAGATATCTGCAGCTCCTTCAGGCTAGCTGATTAATAAAAAAAGAGGAGGTGAAAATAAAACCTGCAAAGCTTAAGAGGATCAGGAAGGTATAGGTTAATGGACTGGTCTGAGCAGCAAAATATAGATTAGGATGACTGACACAAAGAGACTCTTATATAGAGCATAATTTTGAATTATGGGAGAACTATTTTAGCAGCATAAAAGAATCAATCATTTTCTTTGCAGCATGAAGGTATGTTAGATAATCTGATGATAGAGATTCATATATAATGATGTATTCACGATCGCCCGATAGTGTCCCAATTTCCATTGTTTGGTATCGGAGATCCTTGAAAATTTCTCCTGTTGATACCAATAGATACGCAGACTTGCCTGCAAGTGCAACATTTGTACTTGCCTGAATGATCTGGAAATCTCTCGTAATATGTAGGTCTCTAGTCACAGCAGCAGTCAAAAGCTGAGGTAGCGTAATATTCAAAGGTTGTGTGGAATTTAATTCTATGACTTTAAGAAACGCATTTTTTAAAGGAGAGTAGAAAGCAACAGCTTCAGACAAGTTCCCCGCTTCGGTTTGAACCCCCACTTCTTTATTCCAATCAAAAGGATATTGTATATTTATTCCATATGCCTGGTTTTGAAAAGGCAATAATATCGAGGAAGCATTATTACTACTTGTCTGAGCGTTGGCAATAGAAATAGTGGACGTGAGGAGATGATGAGATAAAAAAACGATATTAACACATAACGAGTGTGCCAAAACCAATATGAAAATTCCAAGAAATGCCAGAATAGCTTCGTAAACTATATTTCTTCTAGATTTCTCTAGTGCTAGCATTCAATATTCGATAGAAAAGCTATGTTAAAGGTTTTATGCACGAAATCTAATTGTTGCATTTACACAGATAGGTAACAATTTTGGTTACCCATATGGGTTACACTTTCCTGTCTCTTTTTTGTATATGTCTCAGATTTAATTAATCTTTGTAGAAACATTTCTGAAGGAGTAAGACCATTTATTCCACCATGCTCCCTGGTCTCGCTGTATGCTTTGACAAATATCTCATATCTTAACTTTCCATCATCTATGCTAGATATATCTTCAACTGCTAAGAACTCATTCTTTACAATCTTGTTATATGCTTCCACTTTTCCTTGTAACTGTGGATAAGATTTTGGAATTGGT
>JBAVTY010000195.1:0-1871 GCA_049696495.1 Candidatus Nitrosopolaris sp. | reverse complement strand
AGATATACATCTGAGCATATTAGAGCCATTACATTTGATACGACTACAAATCGACAAACACACCACCGCTGCAATCATCGCAGAGAATACCAGCAGAATGAACGAGGTTCGCAATCATCATGGAAGTTTCAATCCATTTCGATTCTACTCAACAATACCTCCATAGACAAAAAGGTTGTTTTCAAAATCTTACCGTCTAAACATCCCAGCTGCAACTACATATGGAAGCTTGGGATTGGGTTTGCAATACACTGTTTACATATGGTTGTATGGTTATCTGCAGTTTTCTGACCTATTTCAAACTCAATTAGTAGCTTGACGACTTCTGCATGATTTACACTTTTTGGAGATCGGAGGTGACTTCATTGTCGATTAAACAGACAAATGTTCAATAACGATGTTTGTTAAGCGATATCTATTGTATTATTGTCAATTATAGCTGCGAAGCGAAAATACCACCTATCCCAACCCGCCATTTTTGTTCCGCTAACATTCGTCTAGAGCAATAAGTCTCGATGTTTATTTGGTTTCACGTCTGTATATTTAGTGCGTGTGTACTTTTTGCAATCCCGGGTTCACGAACCCGGGGGAGATTTACCAGCTCTAACATTTTTCCATCGATTTGCTAACCATTGGATTATTGGATGATGTTGTTGCTTTGGCCTGTTGATATGGTGTCTATATGTGAGTAACAGATGTGTTGTAAAGGTTATAATTTCTATTAACAGTATTCCAGAGGTTGAAAAAACCCGATGGAAGAGGTTCTAAATCTACACCTGAAATCATTCCTCCTTGTTTTAGGGTTATAATATTTGACTGTAAGGTATACATGGTTGCGAAGCATCCGAACTCCCATCCAAATATTTTTCAGTTTCTTACCATAGACTGATATCTAAAATATTGATGCGTAACATGTGCGCTATTACCTTGGCAGCCGACAGCCGACCTGTATAGAACAATCTTCTAGAACTCAGATGTTTGCGGAAATTAAGATGAGAGGTATAGCATTTGGCTTCAGCTATGCCCCTCAGATGTTAAATCGGCAAAAATGATTTACCTTGCCGCAATATTAGCTAATCGCGTGCACTACCTCCCACTATTCATCAGCAACTGTGATCTTGACCAGATACATGGAAAGAAATAGAGTCGCCAAGTCGTCCAAAAACGTTCAATACACAATCTGAATTGTTTGCAATTTTTTGTAATTATTTGCAAATATTATAATTAGTTTGATTTATATTATTTTTACTTGATCAGATCGACATCGAATTTATAAAAACTATAAATAGTATGACTAATATTAAGATATATGACCAATTACAGACTTCCAGTACGAATAGAAATACTTTCATCTGCAGAGAATGTTTCTTCCCTGGATAACGACCTTCGTAAGATTCTTTTAGATGCGTCTGATAGTTGCGAATATACCGCTTATGTTGATAAGGATGGCATTACACAGATAAAGATAGAATGTACTATTAGTGAAGAAGAGAAGCAAGATGCCTGGACTCAATTGCGATTAAAACATGCAACCGACTGTTCATTGTCGGCGGAACCAATTTGGCTACCTGACAATAAAACGTCCTAAGATGCTGATACGCATTTTATCTAAGTTACTGCTACCACCGGACTAAAGTATTTCCTATTTCACGACTATCAAAGACAGTGGCATAGTTAGTACTACAACTAACTTCATGAGCAACCCAGATACCAATCCAAAGTGGGAGCAATACCATCTTTATGTGCATTATTCATGAATTAAGTTCCCTAACTACAGATTTACTGCAAAATTGTCGATCAATCAGTCGATTTTCATAGTAGTCTTCTTTTTAAACTACACTTCTTTGTTTTGATTGGTATTTATTGGACTT
>JBAVTY010000194.1:0-2731 GCA_049696495.1 Candidatus Nitrosopolaris sp. | reverse complement strand
CCTTCAATCGCTGGTAAATATGGATGCAAGTCTAGGCTTCACCAGGCAGCTGTCTGAGCTTCCTCATCATCAATGCCAGACCAAAAATTTCGAATTAACCAACAATTTGCTTTCTAAGTCTTCATCGTGCATATTTGCATCCATAATTGAATAGCCGTGGATGAGAAGGCGCAGGATATTTATGGACCCAATTCTTTAGTGCCTACCGAGCAAATATTGACGGCGAAAAGAACTACTGTAATCTAGTCAGAAATAGTTTTATCCAGAGATTTAGAAAAGCCTTTTCGATATGTATGGCCAGTCGGCAGTCATGAATAATAATCATCTTGTATGATTTCTTGCTTAACTTCTTCATATTCGTCGTAATGCGTAGGGCAAAGCCCTAGTTTGTCAGGGATGCCTATCTCATTGCATGCATAAATGCGACATTTTCCATACTCTTGTTCCAACGAGCCCACGATCACGATACGGTTGATCAAAGTACTGACTAAGCATAGCATGATATAAGGTTTGTCAACTTGCACATTGCAACAGATTGGTGAATAGTACATGAACTACAAATGGATTACATTGAGTAACACAAGCATCGGCACATTAATGGCTTCTCTTGACAGAAACATAATTATCATAGCGTTACCGACAATCGCATCAGACCTTCATACATCCTTTTTCGCACTGATTTGGATAGTTCTTGTTTACTGGCTCGTCACAGCATCTGTTCTGCTAAACTTTGGTAGGCTTTCAGATATGTTCGGCAGAGTTAAATTATACAATTTAGGCTTTGCAATCTTTACGATAGGGTCAGGATTATGCAGTATTTCGCAAACTGGAGAACAATTGATATTATTCAGAATTATTCAGGCGATAGGTGCTGCATTTCTTTTTTCTAATAGTGCCGCAATAATTACTGATACCTTCCCCGAAAATGAAAGAGCTAAAGCATTAGGATTGAATCAAACAACGATCGTTGTAGGATCTGTAGTGGGACTCGTATTCGGCGGATTCCTAGCTACTTATTTAGGATGGAGATCTATTTTCTGGATTAATCTGCCCATAGGGATATTCGCTACTATTTGGTCCCACGCTAAAATGAAAGAGTTGGGAACTATCGGAAAAGAGAAAATAGATTGGCTTGGGAATGCTACATTCGCTGGAGGATTGTTTCTAATTCTACTAGGGGTAACTTTTGGCTCTTTTAAAACTATTAATCTATTTCTAACCTTCTTATCAATAGCTACAGGTATGTCTATGCTAGTATTCTTTACATTAATAGAGAAAAGAGTCCCCAGACCAATGTTCGATCTATCATTATTTAAAATAAGAATTTTCACTGGGGGAAACATTGCAATATTTCTTAATGCCCTTGCGCGAGGGGCATTTACATTGATCATGTCATTTTATCTTCAGGGTCCGTCCATGAAACTTAGTGCGCTCAATGCAGGTATTTATCTAATTCCAGTCTCTATCGCATTAGCCACGTTCGCACCTTTAAGCGGATGGTTGTATGATAAATACAAATTACGTATGTCTGCAGCTTTGGGTCTACTAATATCATCAATTGGCTTCTTCTTGCTAATTAAAATTAGCGCGACAACATCATTTTATCAGATCGTATTGCCTCTTTTCCTTGTAGGAGCTGGTATGGGGAGAGTAGTGCCATTTTTGAAACGAATCCCAATGGAATTGGATATTTTTCAAAACAAACAAAAGGATGGCAACCACGTACCTCCTCTAAAGGACGGTGCGTTTGTCATAAATAATAGTAATCAACCTCGTGCGATTGTCATAAATAATAGTAATCATCTTGTATGATTTCTTGATTAACTTCCTCATACTCATCGTAGTGTGTCGGGCAAAGTCCTAGTTTGTCAGGAATTCCTATCTCATTGCATTCATAAATTCGACATTTTAGACTTTCTTTTTCCAACTGTATCGGCCCATGATCACGATACGGTTGACCAAAGAACAGATGAAAGATAGCATGATATAAGGTTTGTCAACCTGCATACAGCAATAGCTTACTGAATGTAGCTAAGATCGTGAATAACAACATGAACTACAAATGGATTACTTTAAGCAACACAACCATTGGTACACTTATGGCTTCTCTTGATAGAAATATAGTTATCATAGCATTGCCTACGATTGCATCAGATCTTCATACATCTTTTTTCACACTCATGTGGATAGTGCTTGTCTATTGGCTAGTAACAGCAGCTGTTCTCCTAAACTTTGGCAGGCTTTCGGATATGTTTGGCAGAGTCAAATTATACAATATTGGCTTTGCGATCTTCACGTTAGGGTCAGGATTATGCAGTATTTCTCAAACTGGAGAACAATTAATATTATTCAGAATTATCCAGGCGATAGGTGCAGCATTCCTTTTCTCTAATAGTGCCGCGATAATTACTGATACCTTCCAAGAAAATGAAAGAGCCAAGGCATTGGGATTGAATCAAATGTCTATAGTAGTAGGATCTGTAGCAGGACTTGTCTTCGGAGGATTTCTTACCTCGTATTTAGGATGGAGGTCTATCTTTTGGGTTAATATACCTATAGGCATATTCGCTACTATCTGGTCCTATGCTAAGTTGAAGGAACTAGGAATTATCAGAAAAGAGAAAATAGATTGGCTCGGGAATGTTACATTCGCTGCAGGATTATTTCTGATACTGTTAGGAGTAACTTTTATTGCTTTTAAAATTATCATTTTCTTCGAAATTTCGTTATT
>JBAVTY010000193.1:0-8117 GCA_049696495.1 Candidatus Nitrosopolaris sp. | reverse complement strand
CTAACCAAAGCCGATCAAGAAGGGTTACTTGATAAGATTCCTGTCCATCAACGTTACAAATCATTTCATCTCATCTTCCCCAAAGGAGAAACAAAAAGCGGATCTGAGGCCCTTCTTGAATTGATATTGATACTACCAGGAGGGAAGATCATATCGCCAATAATCAATTACTTTCCAGGAGGAAAAAAGGCTGTGCGATTTATTTACGAAAGATTTTCAATGCTGCATGATAAAGGTTCATGTAGCATTAATATTCTATAACAGATTATCTACTTGATATGATGTTGATCAAATCACTTCATTTTTAAAAAATTGCAATTTCCACAGCGACACAATTACAGACATCAATGTAAAGAATGTATACCGAATAGATGCATGAGACGAGCATCTCGAAGAAAATTGATCTATCGTGCTTATGGGTATCGAAAGAAATTATTCGAGATCTTCGTGGTAGATCCACGCGATTTTTGAAAAACAATCTTTTCTGAAACAAATACCGGTAAAAACAGCAATCGTTATCGATATAGCCCATCATAGTACCGTATACTATGAGGCAGTATGTTACATGATTTCAATTGACTTGGTGAGGAATATATTTTGACATTGCATAAAATGAACAAATCGTCGCATTGAAAATATTGTGGGGTGATAATAATTGACAATGTATAACGAATGTGTCGTGTGTAGCGAAGTAGCCGAGAAACAATTGCTAGTGGTTCAAGAAAACAATCCACGTGTTGCTATTGCACGTTGGTTCTGTAGAAGACACGCCAGTCGATAAAGATAATAACCGAGTCCGTCATATCATACATATCATATGTTCCACGTTTGGTCTCGGACAACATCTTCGAATACCTCCAGGGCATACTGAAGCGTGACCTGATTTTCTTAAGGTCTTGAAGATACCGTATCACAAGCCACAAACAACAGTGGGTGGTATGGCAACGGGTGTCACTAAGCATCTTTCAGATAGGGTATCATGGATGGGGTATTAGGAGAACAAATTGCAGCATTAAACGGAAAAAAAATTGTCAGATAAACTGGCATTTCTTAACAATATTGTTGGAGAAATGGAATCGAAGTTGATACTGAAAGTAATTTTACAGAAAAGATCTGGGAATGGAAATAGCGCATTCCTCTTTTCTTTGCACCTATGATATTTCTTTTTGAGCCTTCCACTGTTCTCATAGCCATCGAACGTCTTTCCGCATTAGAATGCCTCTTTTATTTTGATGTATCCCTTGCATTCTTTTTATCATTGCACGACAACAGTTGCCAAATTTCATTACTGCGTCTAGTTCTTGGATAATCAGTCTTACTATATACTCATCTCCAAGTCTTAAAACTACCTCCTGTGATTTATGAATCCGTATTATGATGAGACTTGGTTTTTGTCAGTTATTATCAGATCCTATTCCTCTAGATAACACGTATTCATGTAGCACGTTCATTTTGGTTTCCTAACCCTTCTATTTAACTCTCAGAGTCTGTCTATCAATTCGCGTTCTCATCCAAAAGGTCGCATTGCACAATTGAGGTACTATTGTCAATGCCGTATTTTTCGAACACCTTGCATAATTAGTGGTCATTAGTTACCACTCTCTTACTCCGTTTTCATTTCATTTCGACAGCATCCAACATCTTTCACATTGTACGTACGGCCTACATCTAACACAAATCCATATCTGTAAGAAGAACTCGTTCAACTCCTCAATCTCCTCCTGAGCTCATCTTTTTCATTACTCCGCATTTCTCACACTGAAATGTAATTACGATATCAATACCAGATTTTGCGGTGCTAAGATGCTTAAATTGATGATTGCAGGTCATTTCTAGTAGTTCCTCCTTTCATATTTGTCCTTCAATCTTCATGATGGATCACCTGACTTAGGGGAAATATTGTCCCATCATTATATCTTTGAACACATTTCAAATAATTGTATGCTCATGTTTTCTGAAGTACAAATATCTGCATGAGCAATTTGATATGACATAAATAAACGTGTGCTGGTGCCTGGTGCCTAATGGCGTCGTCTCCTCTCGACCATATGTCACTTGCTTCATATACGAATTTCTGCTTACGAGTCAATTCTTAAGTTTGTAATAATTTCAGGTTTCTTTCGTTTTTATACTGGGCGTCAGGATCGTGGATAATTCTTAAATTTCATTATTTGTATCACCGCTTGATTGTATGTACCTCTACAATGATGCTTCGGGTCGTTCTCTAATTCGTGTTTGTTATAGAAAGCGAAGAATTTTTGCCTCCTTTGTTAATACCTTGAAATCTTTTACGTGTCAACTCCGACGACTTACGCGCCTCACAACCCACACTTTGATTTATAATTTAGCAAATAGCCACGGGTCTGTTGTTATATTTGACTACTAACAACGTGGCACCTTTAGCTGGTGCTGTGTTTGTATCTATCTTTTTGGGAATAGCACTGTTAATAATAGGAATAGAGATCATTGTAGTTGGAGCGACAGGGAGAAGAATGCAAATGATACCATCTAAGGGCAGGTAGCGTTAAACACGCGCTAGAAAATAAGTCAGATTGGTTGCACGCTGTTGACTGATTCTACTGTACTCCGCACGTTAATTTACCCATTATCAGTAATCGTACATACTACAAGAAAGTAGTTGAAAATAAGACATATGCCACGTATACTATTATGGGTTATTCTACACGTTAGAAAGAAACGTGGACCTACACTAGAGCACTAACGAAGACATTTCCGCATCTGATGAATTATGACACATAAAATCCTGTCTATAGAATCTTGAGCACTAAACTAAACATCGTTTACTTGATGTCGGATGCAGGAACCATGTACATCCTTTGCGCTGTAGATTCCTTCAATATACATTGTGATATATACTTCTAGAAAGCTTTGATTGAATCTATCAAAAGCATGATTTCTCCAATCAACCAGTTAAATCGTCGAAAGCATCAGCCAAAATGTGTGTTGCGCTTCAACTAGCCACTCCACAAACAGCCTATAGCTCTTACCTTCATACTGTCGTACAGTAAGCAAGACTATATGCTGCCACAAGCTAAATACATGGTTGCTCTTTCGATGAAGAAACAGTGGTGTTCTTGAATTTCTTAAAACACGATATATTATATACGCCAGTCTAACGTACTTAGATTCCTTCAATATCCATTGTGTTAAGTGCTTCTAGAAAGCTTTGACTCAATCTATCAAAAGCATGATTTCTACAAAGCCTTAAACAAGTTCACTATAATTATAGGTCAAGGGGGCAGCCTTGCAGCTTTTGATACTAATAGTGGTCTTATGCAAGATACGCTGGGCGAAGCTGGGAGAATGCAAGGTTTAGCATACGTCCATGGAGGATTTTTATTCAAGAATCTGATATAACTCGACAGACGCTATTAACGCAAAAGCCAGTACTTGGATTCTAAAGCTGACGATAGTTAGCTACACCACCCATAGTGTTGAAGGATGTTGTCGTAGCTCCGCTGGTGGTGATTTGGCAGGAACAGGAGTGGTCAAAGTGAGGATCACAGCACTTAATCGTACAAATGTTGAGTAATAGGGAAGCTGGTAGTGGATTCTGTTGAAAGCCTAAAAAAGTGGGATTGATATCACGTCCTCAATCTAAAATAGTAATATCAGATATCCCTTGTTAATCAGCTTAGATGGATCTATTGGGTGTGTGTTGAACCAGGTTACGCTCGGATGAATTGAGGCTACATCATTTCAAGTGCAAATTAGGGTTCACTTCAAAGCCTAGCATGTCGTCAATAATCACTAGAATAGCATGTTAAATAACTATAAATTGATACTAAAAATTTATTGAATTACGATTAGCTAATCCAATCAAAAAGGAATATCCTAAGTTATTTTCTCTCAGTTTTTTTTGTCTTTGCCTTGTTAGCTCTTGGTTTAGCTGGTTTCTTACTTGCTGCTTTTATTCTAGCCAGTGGTTTGGCGGTAATTCCACCACCAATTTTGAACATTTTTGTACCACACACTGTACAAATTCCAGAAATGGCTTCTCTTCCGTTCTTCATTGTCATTTGCTTCTCATTTTTCATATCTCTTTTCGATTTACATTTTACACAATACGCCTGTGTTGTTACCAATATGAAGTAAATCTCATGCTTGAATATAAGAATAGCTTTTTTTATTGTCCGGGGAAAAATCGGCACTTTGCAGGTAAATCTGGAAGCCAACCCTTCATGACAAGTATTTTTGAAATATGCCTAGTTGGATGTGCTAAATTTAAGACTAAACAACGACAAAATCATGCAAATTGCTAGATCAAATCAGCGGGTAGTAGCAGGAAATCATATGCTCTTCATGTTATATCACAGATGACAGACATCCATCTTCGATCTATACGTTAAGCCAAGCAGCTTGTTGAATCTGTAGTATCTGGTCCATTTTTAGGAGAGGAGTTATTAAATGGACATCCAACTAATTGTGTGACCTACACCAATGAATCAAATGCTTTTATTGTCCTCTCATAAATAGAGAGTATGAAAGTAGATGAATTTTCTAGGAATGTACTTGATCTTGACACTAAAATAAGATTCGTCGGATTGATGGATAAGTCCGGACATTTGCATACAGGACGTATGAGACAGGGCTTTGAGGAATATCTTAAGGCAAAAAGTCAAGAAGTGAGCTTTTCTCAAACTGCCCATATTGTCGATATGAGAAAAAAGTTCTCCCATGAATTAGGTGAATTAAATTATATAGTTTACGCATATGATAGGGTAAAAATATATAGTATTCCTCTAAAGGATCAAATAATTGTGCTCTCTGCTGAGAATTCTATTAATACAGAAAACCTAGTTGAGAAGATTTCAGGATATGCCAATTCCATAGGAGAAGTTTCACTATATCATCCTTCTAATATAGTAAATGAGGAGAAGAAGGAAGTACTGAAAAATCTTCTCAAATCTGACATTCCTGAAGAGATGATTGCAGAACAGCTTGACCTCGATCTCCCTACCGTCACAAAGTTGATTCGTGAAGTGAGCACCGATAATCAACGTTAATATATGAAACTATCAGAAAAAAACAGAAGGTAACACAGAGCGCACGGATAGTACAAAATTGAAAATCGGGTTGATATCTGATACCCATGATAATATAGAAAATATACAGAAATCTGTCCAAGTATTTAAGGAGAACAAAGCAAGTATTGTATTTCACGCCGGAGACTACGTGAGCCCTGAAGCAATTAGACTCTTCCACGGCTTAAAATTAGTGGGGGTTTTTGGAAATAATGATTTTGACAAATCCAGTATTAGAGATGCCTTCAACGAGATAGGTGGTCAAATTAAAGATGACTTTTGTGAATTTGAAGTTGATGATATAATATTTGCCGTATATCATGGAACTCAACAAGAGCGTAAAAATTCGTTAATTGAATCAGGAAAATATGATGTTGTAGTGTGTGGGCATACTCATCGAACACTGAATTCCAAGGTCGGTAAAACTCTAGTTCTTAACCCTGGAACTGCGAAAGGTTGGTTCTTTGGATATATGGCAACTGTAGCAATGCTTGACACGCTAACTAAAGACGTCACATTTATTGATTTATAGGCGTGGAACCTGCGCCAGCAGTCAGGAATTTCTTACAAACATAGGTGCTACAGTCTACCACATTGGGATTTTTATGAGTCGGTATCGATGACAATGAATCCTTAATCTAGTACTAATGGCAGTGATCAGGATGAAGAATTGTCAAACAGCCACCCTAGGAATTATGAAAATAAGGATAAAAGCGAGAAGGATAATTTGGAATACGAAAAATTTCAATCACTCAGCTCGAGGCAGGCAACCTGTAAACTGTGTGGATTAACAGCTCGTAACGAAAAAGAATTGGAAGACCATGCTCGTCATGCTCACAAAAACACTAATAGTTAACCTACGTACCAAGAGCTGATGGTTTTATCATCAATTAATCTAGACGTCTGCTATCATGGCTAAAAAACATGTATAGATCAGACAATGAAGACAAGGCAGGAATTACTTAGATGGCAAAGTTCTAGTGTATTGCTAGAACTATTCGTTCTTGGCGGAATTAGTACCGAATTCAAAACGTCAGCAACGAATGGGTTGTTCCATGCGATCGCACACCCCTGGTTTGACAAAAGAGTTGGAAATAGTGGAATTTCCAAGAATTAGGGTGAAATAACAAAATAATTCAATTAGTTTAGGTTCGACTTCTACATTTGTCTTATTCCATTATGGAAGATAGCAACTACTCTCGCCTTGTCTAATTTCATCATATCATCATTTCGAACACTAAAGCTCTTCCATTCCAAATTTATAATAACATTGATTACACTTGAATTTCTCTTTACCGGGGTTCCCTGAAACTACCTCAAGAGCACTTTTTGTCTTACACCTTGGACATTTACCATACACCGTTTTCTTGGGCAATGACAGTATAATTCTTACGCAGTTCTCTATTTAGAACTATCCACTCTATATGTGCAATACGAAGGAATATCATTTCTCTAGAGTGATATGAGTTATTAGGAGGTAGCAATTTTAAACTAAGCCCCATCGCTGTGGCTGAGATGATGGAAATCACTCTGTGCTGCTCTTTATCAAAATTTCTTTACAATTTCAAATTTATGTCAATAATGTATTGTCTAAGTAAACTCAGCTCCGGAAACAAAGTCGCAGCATCTCTTTTGCGACGTCGAGGCAGGCTGCTTCTTTCCTAGCAGGTATTTAACTTCAATAGATTTTCTTGATATAGGCTCTTCTACAGGAACTAACACTTGCTGATAGAAAATCAACAATTAGGCTCCAATGGGCGCATAAGAGACGCAATTCATTCTTAAATCCCTCAACTGAGGAGATAGTCTTGGTATTATTAATTGTAAGAAGAGCTCAGTCTTATAATCTTTATATATAAATTCCTCGAGTGTGTCAAGTATGATAATCGGATTGAAATTTGCATGCGTTGTTACGGCATTGACAGCCTTAGTAATATCAGGTATATTAACAGCTCAGTCTACTGTTCCTGTTACTGCTCAAGGTTCGTCTAGTAATAGTGGCGGTAGCGGTGACTGGACGTCTCTCCTTCAATCAGCTAAAATGCATTTGATCGAAGCCATGAAGGAAATAAAGATGGGCAATTCGCAAGCAGCATTGACGCAAATAAATATGACTAATCAGGGAATAAACTCAGCGGAAGCGAAAATGAACGCTAGTGTGATATGCAATAACGTAAACAATGAAGGCTTTTGCGAGGCACCTCCTAGCTAGCTCATATCTCATCGAAAATTGGTATTCAGCGCCCTTCTTCCTTTTTATAATACAATAGTGTTTGTATTATAACAAGCAATTTCCTAATACTCATAACAAAAATATTTCCGAATTGCACGTGTGACCAAACCAATATGCCATCATTTTTCTCGTTTTCCGTGAAACTTATTCTTATCCAAATAAGAACCACTAGTGATAGTCAGATCAACGGTGTTGAGCTGATAGCATAGAAGCCAAGTCACTCAGGCAATTTGTTAAAAGTATCGACACATACTGTAGTGTTCTTTAGTTCATTTTTGGTCGCTGACGCTGACTTTTCATATGAATGGAATTATTTTCGACCCTTTTGCCTTACATATATCCAAAAACCTAAGCCAACTATTATGGCTATGACTGCTAGACCTATAAAAATGCCAGCAATGAGCTTTACGAAGAAAACTATTAATGAAATTGTTACTATCAAAGCTATTATTCCAACGGTTATTTCTACAATTGCTTTTCCTAAACCCATAACCGTGCTAGCTTACCTGACTTGGCAGTTAAATAAATCTCTTGGTATGAAGTCATGCTACATGAGCTTTGTCTAGGGATACAATATCAGTATCAGGTAGGTCTAGGATATGAGAGTGGATAACCAATCATTGTTAGCACCGCAGCAAGTAATGGATCTGGATTAAAATCGAAATATGGCGTCTTCGAAAAGGACGCATTAAACGCTATACTCTGCCGATAACTAGTCATTGATAAAGGTAGTACAACTTTAAAGAGAGGTAGCTGCATATACGAAAAAACCGGTTTGCTATGACTTACCATTAGAGAATGATTATCCTTAGTCTTGCATGTCTGATTTTGAATCAGTG
>JBAVTY010000192.1:0-3703 GCA_049696495.1 Candidatus Nitrosopolaris sp. | reverse complement strand
TAAAGATTTTGGATGTAAACTGCTTACCGTTATCTCGCATCACCTTCTTTGGTTTACCATTGATTACTATCCATTCTTCTAATACATCCAAAACATCTATAGTTCTCTTTCTTTCAGACCATTTGCTAGCTACTTTTCTTGAATAATCATCTAAACAGCTTATGAAGTAATTCCTTTCGTTGGAATTGCTTAGATAGAAAGGACCCAGGATGTCCATTTGGACCATGTCATTGGGATGCTGGGTCACACACACTGCGCGTGTGCTGGACGACACATCTTATACCTCACATACCTCACTTGTCTTTGGAGGGATAAGAACACGGTTAGTCTAGAATTCTAGCTTCTAGGACGCAGGATAGAGTAGACACGTAAAGGGAAACTATACTTGGCACCTAACAATGCGGACGCGTTGACATCTACTATCGAATATATTGTTGTCCATTGTTCATCTGTTGTGCCATATTTAATATCTGGTCTTCACTTACAGAATCCGATGTATTGTCTGTAGACAAGGTGCTGGATTTATTTTTAGACTCGGCTTATCGTATTGACAGCTAGGCTACATTCGATAGAAAACGACACTAAGTGGCAGTCAAAGCGAGAATAGAAGCGAGATAGATATTACAACATTGTGATTGTAATGAAAAAGGTATTAATATATTGTATTGTTGTTAGCTATTCAAGTACTATATCTGACTGATCTATAGAAGTATCATTATTGATAAGTACTTTCTGGGAAATAGTAGTAGTACAAGTAGGGAGTACCGATTAACGGACATGGCAAATATATCTAGCTTATTTTATAAAAAAATGAGTTTATTTATTATTTATTCACTAATTGCTTCTTCTATTTTATTACCAGCTGACTTCTCACATGCTCAGTCAAGAAGTGTTGTCGGAATATCGCATCCTAGCAAAGTCGTAATTCTGACCTTTGGGGATACTCTCAAATCACAATTTACAAACGCCAAACCTATTCTAGATAAATACGGATTCAAAGGGAGCTTTTTTATTACTTGCTTGTCGGTTGCGTCGTCCAAGTCGGATATGACCTGGCAGGATATTTCAGGGTTACAGAATGATGGGCAAGATATAGAATCCAAAGCAATGAATCATCGTATGATGACACAACTTTCTCCAAGTGATTTGAATTATGAGATAGCAGGATCAAAGAAATGTCTGGCTAACCATGGCATAAACGCTACTGTTATCGCTACCATCCATGGCATTGGGAGAAACAATGGAACTGTCATTAACGAAATCTGGAAATACTATGATCTTGCTGTCAACGGTTTTGGTAAATTAATGCCTTTACATTGCACCGGGTACGGTAAGTACTCTAATCAGACAAACTGTAGAACATACTTTAGTAATGGTACTCTGACTGACGTGAATAGATATTCCCTCAGGGAGTGGAGTCATAATAACATCGATCAAGCAAACTCTCACAATGATTTAAAAACTTTCGAGATGTTCGTTGACGAGGTTAATATCCAGGATAAATACAACAAGGTAAATGGGCCTATATTAGCTGTCCCTCTAGCAGCATATCATATGATAGATAATAAAAAGACACCTTACAGCACTGATGTTACCTTATTTGATCGAGAAATGAGATATCTACAAGACAATAGTTTTAAGGTATTAACAGTAAATGATCTGGGATACGATACAAAGAATAATTTCTTGTATATCAAACCACCTGTTGCTCAATTAACGGCAGCAAATCCTGTAAACCTAACAAAATTTTATAGCATCAATGTGACAGGTACGAATGGGATTGCTCCGAAGCAATCTTCTGCAATAACACAGAATAACACTGCTCTCACCCCTCTTTCATCGAACAGTTCGCCATACGTATTTCATCCAATGCCGCGAATTAATCACTTGTCGCTTCCAACAAATTCTAAATCTTCTGCATCTAGTGGCATCAGAGGTAGTCACCCTAACGGTAAGAGCAATAATCATCATGGCGGCTACTGTACCTACAGCGATTACAAAAGTAACGTAAAAGTGTGTGCGTAGTTGGCGATTATTATCATAACGTTAGTATGGCTTTTACCAGCGTAGATAAGGGCGATTATTATCATAACGTTACGTTTCGGACTTTGTCGAACATGTCACCTACAGAGCCATTTCGAAGTTAAATTTGTAATACCCTCCATAAATCAATCGCAAAAATGAAAGCTCATAGAACACTTGATCCTATATAGAGATAAGCTGCTCTTACTACTTCACATTGGAAAAACTTTTCTTCCTATATTACGATTTGAATATACCCCAATGCGCCACACTGGGTCGAATGCTGACCCTAATAACCCTCACAATTTCTGATTGTTGGCCAATTAATAGGCGCTATAGGGCATTATTTTTCAACGCCACTGAAATGGAAGATTAATGTGTGTAGTGAGTTCGCCCTATGGAGAGCGATAATGGCCTTATTATTAGTAGCATTAATAATGACACCATAAACGTGAAGAGGAGCAAATATCTGTATCGCTTAGAACACATAGACTCACATAGCACTATATCATCGACGTACGCAATACTTATCTCCTGCAATGAGAGATTAGAGAGCTCGTAGTGTAAACGTACCAAACATACCTGTGTGGCGGTGGCTTATCACTCATTCCCTATGGAGCTATCTTAGAATCTCTGTGAGCGAGTCTGTATTCTGGTACCGATATAGTTTCTATCTCTCGTCACAAGGAATGGAGATGATATATTGAGTAAAGAGGGGATAGAGAAAGACCTTACTAATGATGGGATTTCATAGCACTGGTCAACTATTCAGATCACCCAGTCAAAAGATACCAAATCTGAACTTTTATAGTCCTTAGTTAGTTGACAGAATATTATGATTGCGGTTGTTGCGAACAGGGATGAAAATACATTCTGCCAGCAGAGATATTTCAAGAAGATGGTGATTATTGTTTGGAATGCTGGCAAGAACGAGTACACCCTCTTCAATAAAGTAATATGTTCAGCCAATTTTCTGTAAGCTACTAAATAACACACTTGCTGAACATCGTGATATCAGTTGTTAGTTGTTGTTTTAACTAGACAGTGTGAATGGACTTAGATAATAAGTCAAGTCCGAGGAGTATGATGGCAATACTTATCCGCCCTTTTATCATAGAAGAAGAGAATAAAATGTTTTCATGCACAGATTTATTTGAGACCAACTGAGATGAGACTGACATGAGTTAGCTGTTAGGGAAATTTCGTCTTTGTATACGGCTCGCCCGTAATTATGTACATGCGTAGCTATCTCGTGCATAGAAGCTATCCATTTTAGTACATCTCGCCATGAACTATCCTCCTTGCAGTCACCACTATCCTACTGCAGTTGTAGTCATGTTTGTTCCACATGCTCTACAAGATTTTTTTTGTAACATAATCTATTCTCATAATGAAGGCATCATTGGAATTCAAACTCTTGAAAACTTTATTTCCAATCCGCCCTTCGATCCGACATACAGTTCGTAAACATCATCATTTGTAAGAGGAATAACAGCAATATTACTATTTGAACAAACCGGACACAAATTAATGATGGTTGCGTTTTTTTGTGTCGATTTAAAGATGCTTGCACTCCAAAAACATGTTTCGCAAAGCAGAAACTGACGAGCAGAGATATAAGAGCTTTCGATCTGAGAATTAACGGAATAATGCATTCCGATGTATGTTTGTAATAGCCTTC
>JBAVTY010000191.1:0-3206 GCA_049696495.1 Candidatus Nitrosopolaris sp. | reverse complement strand
TTCATACATGATGCCTTAATTAGAAGGAGGATGTGGACACCCGAGGGAATACGTCCAATAGTGACTGTCACAGGGTCACATCAAAGAACCTGTGTATTTGGTACAATTACTATTGACGGTAAGCAAATTTTCCGTCAGTATGATGTCTTCAACCAACCCAAAGGCTCATCTGATTATAATGCCGTTGAAGAATGCTGGAGACAAGGAAAAGATGATCTTCTGGTATCAAAATACTATCCTAAATTCCTCAATCTAAAAAAACGCTATAGCCAATTATTATAGAACAAGACGTTTTAAACTAGACATAACCAAATATTTGTTTAGGAAAGATGGTTAGCGAATTAATGTTATTGAGTATACTATCGATGTATTGAACGTGCAAATCGACAACCGTGAGAACAGTTATAGAACACTAGTTCTTTTAATTAAAATCTCTGGCTACTTGACGATTTTAGGTATTGATGGAAAAAAATATGTTTGATTATCTATTGCGATTCATGTTATTGAGTTCCAAAAGAAGAATACGATGAAAGATGAGAAGAATCACCAAGTCCTAGGACATTCACGGCATCACGACAGAATACACTGTCTACAATATCTATGAAGGCTACTACGAGCATATTCCTATGTTTTGATATATAACCTAGGACTATGGATTGGGTGATTTCGACCCAAAACCATCCCTTGCGCGCCTGTTTCGGGTCAAATTTCTGTACCATTCCCATATTGCTACGTGACTTCTTTTGCACCTTTCGTGTTCAATTAAAGCCAAAGGTCGTTAGGCAGCTAGATCTAGATCTATCGCCCTGAGTCATTGGCAATAGGTTAATGCCTCTTTTAGGATGAAAAAATTGGATATTTGGCAGGAATTTCATACTTCACCATCGACATGACCGCATCTTGCCGCTGTTGTTTTGAGTTGTAACATATTATAAAAACTAATTAAACCGCACTAGACAAGATTTTTAGGTATCGTGTGCTCTATAATAGGTACATATTGTATCATGTGAAGTATGCTCCAACACGAACGTAGCATTTTATATCACTGTTATAAAAAATGCATAGTGTTTAAATAGTTTCAGCATGGATCGAAGTTAAGTGAATTAGATGCCAGTCGCAATAATTCCGGATATTAGCGAACAACACTGTATCGGTTGTGCACTCTGTGTTGAGATTTGTACAGCTCTCGGTCCAGACGTATTGAGAGTGAAACCTGTGGAAGGATGGAAGAGAGGCAAAGCATTTGTCTTTTACCCAGAAAGATGCATCTCTGACGGAGCATGCATTGGTGTCTGCCCGACAAAGGCAATCTTCTGGATGAGACCGATGGACTATACGCCAGGTCAGCCAATTCCATTGAAGAAGAACGCAGTGTTCGCAAAGGGCTGGGAAGAAGGTTAGCTTTTCCTCTGCAGTCCTAAAAAATTCCCTTTTTTTGATTTTTTATTCCTGTTTATTCTACTAAAGCGTAGAAATATATCTACCCACTAAATCTCCTAGCATGGCATGCTTCACTAAGTGAATACAAACGTAGTAATTGTGACTTGTTCTCTCTTAGAGGAACTTACAGACAGGCTCTTAGTCATATTCTAAATAGTGATTTCGCTCATATTCCTAGAATGTTTGTGTTCCTTTGAATCCATATTTGTCGAGGATTAGCTTTGCATATAGAAATTGACTCTAATAACCGTCGTCTACTTTATTGTTACCGACAATCAAGTGGCGATAATATTGCCAACATTTTACTATCACGAAATTTGCATGATTTACCGCCAATAGTGCAGTAGCTACTGGTCCATGTGATTGGGGGCAGAAGACAATCGGCTGCTAGAATTGAAAGATAGAGCCAGCAATATCATGACAATCGCGATTTGTAATCTAAAATGTGTGTTTTCAGTATTATTGATCTTACTTGATTCTTTAGAACACACAGTCGATTATCATAAATGGCCGTCGACTATAGCTTCAGCCACTATAACCAGTTAATGTCTAAATTCTAGACTTCTATGTGTTTTATATTAATGAAATTTATGATTAATTTGGTCGAAGTTCAGCTCTTTGCTCTACATCATATTCTTCATCCTTTTTAATCTTGGTCATCATCGTTTCACGCTTATCTTTTCTTTGCTGTGGTAACATAATATATACACACGCAGCACCGCACATCGTACAAGGTACATTGTTTCCTTCCTGCTGTCCTTCTCTTCGAGTATGGATCCTCTCCGCTTCTTCTGGATTGATTGCTAAGGCAATTTGTTTTTCCCAATTCAAGGTCCGTCTTGCTTCAGTAATTTCCGTATCCCACTTGATTGCCTTGTCTCTAATTTTCACCAAGTCACCTGCATGTGCTGCAATTCTATATGCAATTAATCCTTCTTTTACTTCTTCGGCAGTTGGTAATGCCAGATGTTCTGCCGGGGTCAAATAACACAGTAAATCTACCCCCTCGGCAGCAGAGACAGCCGCTCCAATAGCGCTAGCAATATGGTCATATCCTGCTGCAATATCCGTTACTAGTGGGCCTAAAACATAATATGGAACATCACCTATCAAAGCTTTTGCAAGTCTAACATTGGGAGCTACTTCATTTAAAGGAACATGACCAGGACCTTCTATCATTACTTGCACATCTTTTTCACGTGCTTTCTTTGCCAATCTTGAAACATTTATCATTTCAGAAACCTGCAATTCATCGTGCGAATCTAGTATTGAACCAGGTCTTAATGCGTCGCCCAGACTAAAAGTAACATCATACTTCCTTGCAATCTCGCACATATAGTCAAAGTGTTCATTATATGGATTTTCTTTATCGTATTTGAGCATCCATGCAGCAGTTATAGTTCCGCCTTTTGAAACAATTCCAGCATGTCTTTTTACTTCCAGTACCCGTCTTGCTAGTTCCTTCGTTATGCCCGAATGTATTGTTGTATAGTCTACGCCATCTTTAACATTTTTTTCAAATGCATTTAAAAAATCATCTTCTGTGATATTTAATGGATTCTTGAATTTCTCTACACCATATGCATACGCTTGATAAACAGGAACTGTTCCAAATGTGATAGGCGCTGCTTCAAGTAACTTTTCTCTAATAAGGTTAATGTCACCACCATCAGACAAGTCCATTATCGTATCTGCACCATACTTGACCGCTACTTTAGCTTTAGAAATCTCCTCATCTAGATTCTGATACAAAGTAGAGGTGCCAA
>JBAVTY010000190.1:0-3706 GCA_049696495.1 Candidatus Nitrosopolaris sp. | reverse complement strand
CCATCTAGCCATTGCTTGAAGGTTTGATATTTTAGTCTCTTCCGGAGTTAGTAGATTCTTTATCCCTTCACGTTGACCGCCAAATCTGATTTCGCCTGTTTCATCGCAGACGCCAGCAAATCGGACCTTTCTGTCAAGACCCAATATATCCTTACATAACTTGTTATAATCCATAGTTTTCCACTAATACTATTGCGAAAGGTGAATGTAATAAAGATTTGATTACACTAGGGCGAGCCAGCCGTGTTAGAACTCTGACCATATTAGAACTGGAACCTGCTAGAGCTGGGAAGACAATATCAATCGACTTTTTCGTACCACCCGGTGATCATCAAATGCAGACGGCAGGAGGCAGTTTTGAGGTTTTGGCAATTCCAATAACCTAACAAATGTAGATTAGAGGGGCAGGAGATACATCTTAATTTGAATATTTTATAAAATTATGTCTCCATAGGATTTTTTTGCACGAGGAACAGTACTGTCGACCTTAGGAATTGATAGTTAAAGAGAATCCACTGCTAGAAAGATGTTTATGTAATTATCTGAAGTAAATTATTGGGACCTCTTGCAGTTTTCTCCTTTGGATTCCCATTAGCATATCCTATAGGCAGTATTGCCACATGTAGATGGTAAGGATCCCCTCCCATGGTCTATTGGAGTACACCTCGTCGCGAAGGGTCTCCATGTAGACGGACGGCTCGCTGATGGGTGATCCTGACTGGTGCTCCCATGACTGCCAGACTCGGTTGTACAATGAAGCGCATATCGCAAACTGCGAGTTAAGATGGCTCAATACACGAAAACAGATAGCCGATATACTGCAAAACAGTTTTAACAGTAAACCTTAATAATGTTAGTATGTTGCTACAAAGTAATGGCTAAGTTTACGTTTGAGCTTGATGATAGGTTAGACGAAAAATTCAGAAAAAGAGTTGCTCTATCAAAAGGACTGCGTAGAGGTGTAATCCAGCAATCAATAGAAGAAGCAATAGAGGCGTGGATAAGAGAGCAGGTGAACGAGAAATGAATGTAGTTATTAACCAAATAGCATGGTTAGGGTTATTTTTAGGAATTAGCTTCATACTTTCGATGATAATCCCATTTCCCGTATCATTAGTTACCTTAATAATAATTCTCGTTCTGCTCAACATGTATAGAAGAAAGGCAATCATGAAAAGAATGGGTGTTGGAGGAGGTATCGGAACAGGAATATTTGGTTCCTCTTCTACGTTTACTGGTAATGGCGGTGCCAGTTTGTTGAAATACTACTGCATGAGTTGTGGAACACAACACAGAGAAGCTGCATGTCCTAAATGTGACTCAAAAATGAAAAGAGTTGGCTCTTGAATTGATTGATGTTCATTTCTTGTAGGGAGAATCACAGCGGCACTTGATTGTGCAAAAGATTTTGGTAAATTATCATATCAAATCTAAAGTAATAGATGTTAAGACTAGGCTGAGAAACAGAGGACGCAATATTGTCGAAATTCTCTTGAGCATTTTCAGTAAGAACTCTGAGAACTTGTGTTGTTATCACAGCGCGCGGCACACATTCCGAAATAATGTAATTCCGGTGAGTGTACAGAGTAGAATCATTTCTCTCACAGGGCTAGTCATTTGTATGATCAAAAGGTTTATCGTCGCCTTATTTCATAGCACCCATTGCATCAAATTATCTTAAAGACCCTGACAACGAATATAATTACATTCCAATATTTGTACCATTAAAAGGTAAGCTAACTGTGGTACTTACATAGATAGGTGACACTTTCAAATACCCACATAGGTGACACTTTTCTGCTTGGTATTATTGCTATCATGCGATCTATTGAATGTTTGTAGAAACATTTCAGATGGTGTTAGTCCGGCTGAAATCTATAGGAGCATTACAGATACGACATTTTGGCATTGGCTATCTTGAGTCTTGAATTGTGCTGAGTTGAATTGCTGCTGGCATATTCTTGCCGTAGTATTCACGGTCAATGGTTACATTATCCCTCCGATCGACCATATGAGACGAGTTAGGTAACAGATATTTGCGGCTGATATGACGAATCACACTGCTGATTATTTTTTGCTTTGACTCCATTAACGTCAAGTGCCTCTGAAATTGGTGGACGCTTTGGTTTAAGAACCTTAAGGTTGATTTGTTATTGGAAGAGCAACAGTCGCTGAATCTTGGCAACCTGTATGCTATGTGATCGATGGCGATGGTGGATATAGCTTCAGTCCTTTTCCTGTTGTGGTATGCCATTAGACAAGTCATGGCATGAATATAACGAATCATTGATTGAACGTGAATGTATTTTGATTGATGTATTTTTCTGGGATTTCGCGAACAACGCTATAGATATTTCTGTATACTGTTTTACACTTTACACTATATCTTTAAGTTCTTTTATACCCGTATTGTGAGACCCTAAGTAATCACAACCATGCATTTTCAATACTTGAACATATCTGATGTTCATGTGCGCTACCTTGCCACTGAAACCAAAGGCGATCCTGTTTTGCTGATTCATGGATTAGGGGGATCAATAGAAAGTTGGCAAAATAATATTGAGACAATTTCATCTCACGACCTTCGAGTGATTGCGCTTGACCTACCTGGATTTGGCCTCAGTGATAAACCCAAAATTAAATACACGATAAAATATTGCAGGAATTTTATATCAAAATTTGTCAAGCGGTTAGGGATAGATTTTCATTCTTTGTCTATCATTGGTAATTCTCTTGGAGGTCATATTGCAGCTGAATTTGCTATAAATTATCCACTAGCAGTTTCTAAACTTGTACTTATAAGCCCCGCAGGCGCTTTATCTACTTCTTTTAAGGGAACACCTGAGTTACATAGTTATATCGATATTGTAAAGGCAAAGACAGTACCACAAGTAAGAAGTGCTCTCTTAGGCGTAGATAAAAATGTCAAGTCGATTGAATATAATGATGCAAAAATGTTTTCCCAGAGGTTGGCATTACCCGGAGCTAAAGAAGCATTTATGTCCGCTTTTAAGGGGAGTGCACATGCACCTAGAGTAAATGACCGATTAAACAAAATCAAAGCCAAAACGCTATTAATTTGGGGAAAAGATGATCAGATGATTCCAGTAAACTTTGTTAATCCATTCATAAAAATGAAGAACTGTAGAGTAATTCTCCTTGAAAATTGTGGACATACACTATATATTAATAGGTCACAGCTTTCCAATAAAATCGTTATTGACTTCCTTAAGGAGTAGATGTATTAGAAGCGATTTAAGATGTGCCATACTCGAGATATTTTTTAGCCTATGCGCAGGAGTGACATGACACCATTGCAAAAATGTTCTATGTTGTCCTTTAAGAAGTAGTAATACATGTGCTTAATGGTAGATTGGCGGATATCCAAACCCAGCTTCACTTTCTGGAGACTGATATAGATTGACCGGACTTGTTACATAAAGAGATTATCCTTTCAGTCTTATTTAACGACCCACATATTTTTGGTTTTATCAGGATCATATCAATACACAGAAAGATTGGCTGACTATAATTCACCTACCTAAAAAGGCGCCATACATGAATCCTAACGAAAGAAGAGTTAACAGTTATGTAACCGATTGCATTACTCCTATCTGTAAGATGTCAGTTATCCTTCTCCCATGAGTAGCATTGTAATTCTCAGTCCATCCTTGTACTGCTTGTCCAATATCTGATTGATTTCTGA
>JBAVTY010000189.1:0-2229 GCA_049696495.1 Candidatus Nitrosopolaris sp. | reverse complement strand
GAGTAGATGGAATAGAGCAAAATGCATTTAAAATGAAAAGTATAGCTGATGCTAGTATTTTGAGGAATCAAGTAATTGAAATATTGGAACAAGCACATGTTGAACAAGATGATATCAATTCTAGGAGATAATTTTGCGCATCATCTATCATTCTGTTAAAAACGCCTCACCAGCTTTGTCTGATTTATCCCAATCAAACGGCGTTCCATGACCAGCATCATCTTTTGCAGCAAGATATTTAAAAAAACATTGTTTACACATGATATATCTAGACTTTATCTCAAGATACGCATAATACCATTGTCCCTTGTTGCTCGTTGAACCACATTTATCACATTGTTTTATTTTTGTCATATTTGCGCCCCTACGAGGGAAAATACTTTGCATATTCTTATATACACATAGAGGTATAAATGGATATCGACGTATATATATTGCTACACAACTAGATATATGTCTAATAAATAAGCTACAGATAACTATTAATTTTATGTTTTAACATGTAGCATAATTTCGAATTCAGTCTGCAAGGAAAATAATTGATAGCTCCTACTGAACTAGATCAAATCATTGGTCTGGCGTCGGATGTGATTTTTATTACCGGTATATTCTAAGAACGCATAAAATTATGTATCACCGTACACGGTCGTACTTCACTTCAGTGTAAGTAGGAACTTACCGAACCAAACATTACTAACAAACAAGCATTTGGAAAATTTGATAGCAATGATCGTTATAATAACTAATATTACTAGTCAAGAGAGGACCTTCAAATTTAATAATCTATATACTCCTAATGGTTATTTCTCTGTAAAATATCTATTTCCCGATTCGGGCATATATCAGGCCATTACACGGATAAATTCAATCCAACAAAACCAACAACGAACTTGACAGATCCAATCTTAATCCAAAAAAGATGACGTCGTACCTTAATTTGAAACAAATGATCTGAAGCGTGATGGTTTACCATGCCCTTCTGTGAGTATCATTTGAGGTCATAGTATTACCGATATGGGAAGCGTCATGTCATCACAGCTTGATACTTCTAATTATCTAATTTCTGTTTCAACATATGCGATTATTTGCTTGTTTATGAAATCTTCAAAAACGGGGTCATACCATTGACTTTCTTGTATTGGCTTCCAATGCTCTTTTATTGTTCCTAGTCTGAAGCAGTTGCGCATCCACTGTACCCAGCCAAACCATTCATTATCATTAAGGACTTTTCTTTCGTGCATGTCATAGGCATGAGAGAATACGTTAAGAACATCGAGTGAATATACACCTTCAGGCGACAGTGATCGTACATTACTGATTACTCTTGCTAGCTCTGGACGTTCTAGCAAATGTTCCTCTAGTCTATGTACGTTTTCATCCAAATCACTGAGCACTTTTGCTTCCATGTCTACAGACAGCTCTCTTATTTCTCTCCTTGAGAAATAAAGCGCTATGAGTAGGGTGCCTATAATGCCTATTGTCTGTGTTATACTTAACACGTCTGAGATTCCTATGTCTAATACCATAAGTAATCTCTAGTTTGTTAAAGATAAGAAGCTGCTGACAAGACCATCACATGACCCACAGCATACCTTAGGTCGAATGTTAGTCTTGTCATACAAGGGTTGGGTAGAAGTCAAGTGGACAGTAATGGAGTATGCAGCTTCATGTCATGACGTTCAATCACGCTGAAGGTAAATACATAGACGTGACATGAATCGCTGGAAACTAATTGGTCTTAACAGAGGGTACCATATTTAGATTAGAAAACATATGCTAATTGTGATGAGCTAATTACAAACGGGTGCACATTATTGTGTTCTGCTATGTTACTAGGGTTCTGGGGGATACTGGAATACTATACTTGGTGGTATCGGGGCCGCGTGATGTGCACTTTAATACTCAGAATTTGATATGTGGCGCAGGTGAGGTGAGTGACAGTTTAGACCATTCAGATTTGATGTTAATGTGTCTATTCATCAACCTCTTTGCATTTTGTACAACTTTTGTTGTATCGGGGTCTTTTGTTATCAAATCTGCTAATTCCTTTTCGTTCTCAAGCAGAAAGCAGTTATAGCCTTCTTTGAAATCACAATACTTTGGGTTTACATTTTCAATCCATTTTCTATGCAAGATTAAAGCACAATCGTTATGGATTGCTTCTAGGAATGTATATTGGGTTCCACCACCATCCTGTTTTAGTACAGACAAATCTACAACGAACTTAAC
>JBAVTY010000188.1:0-10001 GCA_049696495.1 Candidatus Nitrosopolaris sp. | reverse complement strand
ATATGCAGACGCAGCAGGACAAACTCGAGCAAACAGAGAAACGCCTTTCCACAAAAGTTGAGGAATTCCGTTCAAAGAAAGAAGTGATAAAAGCTCAATATACCGCGGCTGAAGCTCAAGTACGAATTAAAGAAAATTTAACAGGGATATCAGAAGAAATGGCGGATGTGGGCGTGGCAATGAATAAGGCAGAAGCTAAGAGAGAGCAAATGAAAGCTAAAGCACAAGCGTTAGATGAAATGATAGATTCTGGCGTTCTTACAGATTACACCTCAAATAAAGATGATTTAGAAGGCGAGCTCGAAAAAATGACAGTAAAAAGCTCAGTTGATCAGGAACTAGCAAAATTAAAGGCAGAGCGAGATAAAAAACAGAAGAAAATCACAGATCCAGAAGAGACTGACACAGAAGTGAAAGAGAAGCAAGAACAAGAACAAGAAATACACAATACCGGTTGAAGAATTCTTATTTAGCCACACGGTTTATCCACTAGGTTGTACGTACATAGAAGACACACAATAGGACCTATGTCAACCGACTGACGACCAAAATTTTATTTCCCAATTCAATGTCTCTTTCTGTTCTAAGGTTCTCGACATATACTCTATTGTGAGCTGGATTGCATGTCGTTGTTAATCCTCTTGTCAGTCACCATCTTTGTTAATCCTCTTTTTATTATTGGTGGAGAATGGGTTAGACAGCAAGCTAATATTTGGTTAAGAGATTACTTAAAGGCTCTGGATGATAGGAAAAAGTAGAGAACAGGATTCTCAGTAATCCTCATTTAATTTATAGCTAGGATAATACGTCAATTATATATTGAAAAACATTCTTAACGAATACGTAGGTAAGCGCCGACTAATGACATTAATCATGGGTGCCAGATGTAAAGATGGAGTGGTTTTGGTAGCAGATAGAAAATTAACTTCTCGTGATTCTTCACAAGTAAATTATTGTGATAAGATTACTGGAGAGATTGTTGGTGTGTTAACCGCTTTTTCCGGCGATCACTTCGTCGCACCAGAAGCATCAAACTTAAATAATTGTCTTCAGGTTTTCTATTATTATGCCAAGAGTCGTTCATTTTGAAATAGTGGCAGATATGCCAGAAAGAGTGATGAACTTCTACAAAGAAGTTTTTGGATGGGAGTTCAAAAAGTGGGATGGTCCGCAAGACTACTGGTTCGTAAAGACAGGAGAAGATAGCCAGCCAGGCATAAATGGAGGACTTACTCCTAAAATGAATCAACAGAGTGGGAGAGTGACGAATTCGATTGATGTGCCTTCTGTGCACGATTTTTCTAAAAAGATTTCAACCTCAGGAGGCAAAATTGTGAGGCCTAAAATGGCCATTCCAGGCATTGGATATTTTGCATTATGTGAGGATACTGACGGAAATTCATTCGGCATCATCCAACACGACCGAAATGCTAGAATAGACAGGTAGACGCTAATACTCCGATGAAAATAACACCAAAGACATTATCGTAAAATAAACATAGCACCTTTTCTTTTTTATTCCTTCAACAAATGTCATACTCATATTAGATTCATCCCATCATTCAGCTCTATGTCGATGTGGTTTCTAGCATCATACTCACTCTAGCAAAGATGTTATGCTGCCAGCTTCAAATATCTCACCCCCATAGGAAACGGGATAGTAAACTGCTGAACTGCCTTTCACTACTTTTCTTGGGATCCTAAACTGTGGTTGCCTCGGATCATAGCTATATTCGGGTGATATTACTTGAATTGACAGAAGAAGCTGTGCAGCAAGTCTTCATCTTAATAGTATAATTGGGATAGATTCATCTAAATGGGGGACATACCAGTCAGATGTGCATTCCCAAACATACCGTTTGGATGAAATGAAGGGGAGGAGTGCCTTCATATTTATCTAATAATTTTCCTGATTAAGCGCTTTTCTTTTTTTATTGGTCTTATCAATGGCTCCCACCGCCACCAGCTTCCGACATTTTCGCTATCGCATCATCTATCGTGAAGGTATTCGGCTTCTGGATGGCTGGAAACTCCTTAAAGGTTTCGGCAAATTTCCTAGCACCAGCTTGTGCTGCGTATATGAAATAAGCGTTGTGAATGAACCAGTCATAGTAAGTATTCGAAGTGATATCCGCAAATTCATACGGATCGGTGCGGAGGTTGAAAAGTTTTGGAAGACGAAGGCGGATGAAGGGTTCAGACCATACCTGCAGAGTTCCCTTGCTACGCTGCTCCATGAATACTAACTTCCAATTGTCGTAGCGCATGGCAAGCATATCACCATCGTCACTGAAATAGAAGTAAAAATTGCGTGGACTTTCTGTCACTTCACCAGTCAGATAGGATAGTAGATTAAAACCATCGATATGATTTTTATACGTTCGTCCGATGGCTTTGTATCCCTTCTTCAATTTCTCCACTACTTCTGTATCGCCTGCCATGGCTAGGAAAGTTGGAAGCCAGTCATGGTGCTGAACGATGCCGTTAGAAATTGAACCAGTGTTGATCTTGCTAGGCCAGCGGACAAGCAACGGAACACGAAATGCTCCTTCCCAGTTGGTATCCTTTTCACTGCGGAATGGGGTCATGCCTCCATCGGGCCAGGTGTTCCTATGCGGCCCGTTATCAGTAGAATACATGACGAAGGTATCTTCTGCGATTCCAAGCTCGTCAAGCAGGTCAAGCATTTGTCCAACATTTTTATCATGGTCTATCATCGTATCATGATATGGAGACTGCCATCGACCAGCCTGTCCTCTGCTTGAGGGTTTGGTATTGTATATAATGTATATACAAATGCATAGAGCCACACGAAGAATGGTTTTCCATCTTTATGCTGCCGCTTGATAAAATCTTTTGCTGCTGAAATAAATTCGTCATCACAAGTTTCCATCCGCTTTCTTGTCAGCGAATAGATACGAGTTGTTTTGATCGTAATAATTCACGGGGCGAGGCAAGATCTCCGGCTAATTGAAATAAGATTGGTTGGATAATAATAATTGGTTCCATGGTTAGGTACTCGATACATACTTTAGCCATCAGTCATTTTCAGTTTATTAGATCGTTTTAAACTAGACATAACCAAATATTTGTTTAGGAAAGATAGTTAGCGAATTAATGTTATTGAGTATAGTTCAAATCATTGGCACTATTATTGACGAGATTTGTGATAAAGAGATCAATGCTCTATTAATTTCTAAACCGAAAGAAGGCGGTTCCATTAATAAATTAACACTTTTGTTACAAGAGAGGAATGTAGCGCATGATACTAATACTACTGATATGTTAAGAACATTACACGACATAAGAAGTAAAATATATCCAGTCCATGAAACTGGTTCAGCTATAATAGAACCGCTAAAAAAAATAAGTATCATTTACCCAATTAATGACTTCAAAGATGCTGCCAGTAAATTCTTGCAATGTTTCGATTCATGCCTAATTGAAATGAAGGAATGGTTTAAGTAGATGCATTGCTGAAGTTAACTCGTCGCTAAACCTTTTAATTGTGTTGTTTACATGATTCACGCTGCGGCCACCAGCACCTACGCAGGGGACCAGCAGTTTTGTTGATTAGAATCCCTCTTTAGAGAATTTGGAGTAGCAAATCGCTATTTTTATATTGCATCGTCCCACATTGTCTTCAAAAAATTTATCGGCTTCCGTTTACTACAAACGGGCAAGAATGATACAAACAAAAACAATTGCAAGACAGTCATGAAACTAAAACAAGCGATAATTGTTAGAACTGATTTGGGTATGGGCAAGGGCAAAATAGCAGGTCAAGTGACTCATGCTGCGGTTCAAGCAGCCGAGTCTATTAGAAGATACTGTCCAGAGTGGTATTATTCTTGGTTAGATGATGATAGCCTACAAACCAAGATCATATTGAAAGTAGATAGTGAAGCCAAGTTATAGGCTTTATCACGCGACGCTTTTGCTCAGGGGATCAACCCGGCAAAAATATATGATGCCTGTAAGACGCAGTTAGAACCTAGTACGTTTACAGCACTTGGCATCGGACCAGTCCCAGAGTACAAGATTGATCCGTTGATAAAGGGACTTGAAATTGTTATAATATGATTTTTTTGTGATCAAAATTATTTCTCCGGGGTACATATGGGGTGGGTATCTCACGCACGATTTAACCCTACCGGTAATAGAGGGTGGCAGCTGTAAGCAGGTCAAAATGTAGCCCCTGGGGTGGAACAAGAAAGTGGTAGCAGCAAAAAAAACAGGAAAAAATGCCAAGAGCTATAAATGATGGGTCTATATTCTAATTGTAAAACATCATGGCTTGGTTATTAAATAGACAAGAAAAAGAAGACTACGTAATTCGACTTTACAAGGAGGGTAAATCCATAAGAGAAATTGCTGAACTTGTGCATATGTCATTTCGCGACATAGGGACTATAACAAACAAAGTGAAATTGCAGGCAGATCGTGAAAGGGGATATATCACCGTTGATACCGAACCCAAGTCGAAAGAATCTCAAGCTTTCAAATTGTTTTCAGAAGGTAAATCTCCTGTTGAAGTAGCAATTGCACTGGACCTTGATGCTGGCCGGGTGCGTGCGATATATTATGATTATTGGGAACTAAAAGGCATGTTTAAACTGGCCCAGATTTACATGGAACTTGGACGTGAAGACCTTCTTACCTTGGTAACACTACACAAAATATTCAAACACCTAGGAATGAAGGAACACGATATGTTTAAGGTACTGGAGCTTGCCAAGCACATTCAATTAGAACGTCTTCAAGGAAAAGTAGAATATCTTGAGAATCAGATATTTGTACTAGAGGACCAAAAGACTAAAGCCATTAATGACATATTAACATTGAATAGGGCAATAAATCAGCTGGAATCATCTTTGCCGCAGAAAAGAGGAGAAGAAATGACATATATGAACCAGGGAAGAGGATGGTACGACGACACAACAACTGATAACTTATACCCTATCCCATACTCAGAACCATATACCAATTCATATTCTATTCAACTATCATATAGCGATTCTTGGCCGCCAAAATATTTCAAATGGTTTGACCAATAACGGAATCATTTATTCATTCCATGTTCTCAAATATGGCTATTTGACGCACGCACTTTTTCCTTTTGCTTTCTATAGTTGATGAAGTTAACATTCTTTTGTATGGGGAAGTGGTTATTTTTAAAATCCCTGATACTAAAGTTAGGTGGAAGCTATTACACCTATAACTTTTCGTTCTCAAAAGAGGGATAAAGTACTTGGTGCACTCCTAAGTGATGGTGATGAACGGGAATGGTGAATACCACCGCTTTGACTAATCCAGTCCGTGGAGGCGGCAGTGCACGAACCTGAGATTGGAGATGTTCCACCAGTAGTTTTACACTCTTGTTTTTGTTGTGTATTTGTACCGACGTGAAGCTGTGCTGGAGTTATTGTTGTATGTGTTGCTGGTTGTACAAGAATAGTCCAGCTAAAGGTAGCAGGACAAGGGTCTGTATTGCCTTGAGTGTCTACTGCTCTTACTTCAAATGTATGCTGTCCAGCTGCCAAGCTGTTATAGCTAACTGTACCGGGATTCGTGGTAGCACAGGTAGAGAACGGACTTCCATCTAAACTACATTCAAAACTATTGACACCTGAACCTGTAAAAGTAAATTTAACAGAAGTAGAAAGTGTGGTGCTTCCATTTTGTATTGTAACACCATTCCCGTCAACTACTGAAGTAATTGATGTGGCTGGGTGGGAAAGAGAACAATCAGGTATCTAGACGGCGCGGCATGTGAGTGAGAGAAGCAGACCAGAAATAATACAAAAAGAGCGGCGATATTAGAAATTACGAGTCATCCAATACAATCTGCATGATTTTTTTTATTTCCTTTTCAATGTTGGTTTCTTCTCTGTGTTTTTCACTATAGATATCGTGAACAATACAATTGGCTAATTCTGTTGCTAAATCTACTTTAATGAAGTCTATATTATTTGCTGAATGCATATATTTTTGAAGAATTCTTTCCACACGCTTTTCTTGTCTTTCCTTGTCTAGAGTACATACATCCATATTGAAAGCAAATTGCTTCGCTTGTGAGAGATTCTTCATTGCTGCAACAATCATTTCACTTTCAAACAAGTCTTCAAAATCCTTTGGCCACATGATCCAATGATTGTCTTCAAGTAAACCCTCCTTCACAAAACCTTGCAGATCATTACAGATTTCCTCACTCCTGTCCAAAATGATGAATGCTTTCGTATCGGTACCTTTCAAATAGATTAGAAACTGTCCTAGTCTCTTGATCCTATCTTTTCCCTTCAGATTCGTCAGTCTAACTTCCTTTCCTAGATTCATATATTTCATAGCCGGAAAAATTATGCTAAAAAATGTCTCCTCCGAATCGCCTTCAACAAATAAGACGCAATCGCTGCCATAAATGTCAGAGTTTCTTATTCCTAATTGTTGTTTTATCAAACTTAGGTCACTTGTTTGTTCAATCAGCATTGAAGTGGAACATCCTCTAGTTTTGGTTATAAGGTAAGTACTGACGTCGTCTGCTACGTCTGTAAAAATCGAAGAATGTGTTGTTAAGAAAAATTGATTCCTATCCTCGTTTATCGAGCACATCAGGTTAAAAATCATTTTCTGGGAACTGGAATGTATGTTCATCTCCGGTTCTTCTATACAAATTGTTTGATCTGGTTCAGCAGTTAGTATTGCAACTAGCAGGATCAAAATTTGTTGCAAGCCGAAACTCAAATTATCTAGATCTATCCATGACGTTAATCCCTCTTCGCTGACACTTACTGTTACGTCCGTTCCTGCAGCCGGCGTCGTTATGTCTTTGATGTCTACTATCTTTTTTAATTCGCTAAATAATTTTCTTTGTTGCTGAACTTCCAAAGCATGTATCACGCTTACCAAATTACTACCATCTTCTGAAAGCTTGCTTCCCTCTTCAACCTGTCTTTTATGATGAAGAACTCTTCGTGAAGGAGGGAATATTCTTATCTGTTTAAGAAAATCTGTCATCATTTCTCCTATACGATATTCAGTCTCTGTGTGGGAACCAGCCAAAATTCCGCTACAAACACTTCGGGCACCCTTATATGACAAACTTATATTGCAAAAATTATCTATCGATTCAAGATTAGATAGTGTGTTGTTAAGATCAATGCAGTACCTCTTTGCAGAACCGTCTTCTACCTTGTGATGAATCATCTTAACATAATGACCGCTATTATCTGTTACAGAAAGGTGTTCCTCTGTAATGTGGGTTGACCCCACAGCATTATGAATGGTTGGGTTTATCTCTCCAAGATATTTGATGTACTTGAATATTTTATGACCTTCCTTGAATAGTTGCTTATGCTTCGGCATCCAATTCACTATCTCATACCTTTCCCGATCCGACAGTTGAAGCCCGATTTCTAACAGTATTGAATTTTGTTTCTGTTTGTCAAAATGATAATTTAATGGGTTTCTATTATTTTGTTGATAACCAGCTAGCGATTTGAATATCGATAATGCCTCAAAAATGTTCGACTTTCCCGCTTTGTTAGGCCCCACGAAAGCATTCACCTTTTTTAGGTTAGTGAATTCTACTCTGTCTCTAAAGCTGCGGAAATTTGTTAGACCAATGGAAGTTATTTTCACAGATTAGTAGTAGTATCAATACTCTAAAAACAGCTCGTCCTCCAACTAATCTTCGTTCACAAACTGAACGGAGAGATTGGCACCAATACAATCGAACACAGAGCAAACATCCTTCACAGCAATTTAGTCGCTTTAGAGGATTTTTAGAAGAGCTGTGTTCTTACCACTTTTGACAAAATATGACGAAGAAATCAGGGCGAGATAAAACAAGGTAGACATATGAGGATGGGCCTCAAATATCATGATAATGAATTCAAATCTTAACGAATTTGGAATAAGCAAACTTATCAAATGGTGGGCATACTTTAACCCTTCTTGAACCCCATCATTAGTCCTAGTACAAATCCAAACGTGACTGCTATTGGTAGGCCTGATGCTGCAAGAGTAGATGTATGCGATGCAAATTGTGTTGCCGTATTGTTAAGAGCGTGGACGACTTGTTCTGATGCATTTGTTAACGTACTTCTTGAAGCATCCTCCATCGCAGCCCATTTAACATCTACCCATCCTTTGTAAGATGGATACGCAAGGCCAGCCACTAACAATCCAATAACTACCGCGGCTATTTTCATCACTTTCTTAATAGCATATCCGGCTACTGCACCAAGCAGGAATCCTCCGCCAACAGAAAATAGAAAGTCTTCAAATGGCAATTCAGAGCTCTGTACTCCTTTTCGATTCCGGTACACCGTATTCTTTGAAGTTGTGAACCTCATCTACTATCGCCATTTCTATGTCCGGTTCATTCTTTACCAATCGACCGATTTGCACACAATTCCGTACGTTCGGATGAAGTAGTTGCTCCCATACAGAAATTGCAATTTCATGTGCTGCCTTTTTGTCAAGTCCTTCCGCTAGCAGCTTTTTGACCGATATTTCATAAAATTGTGAAAAACTATATTCATTTAGATGCATAACCGTGAATCTGCTAAGCAAGGGTTCCGAAAGTTTCTTTGTACCATTGCTTGTAGCAAATACCCATGTCTTTAGGTTTGTATGTCTGACTTTCGAGTGCATGGTTTGAGTTAAAACCCCGGTTTCCATCAAGGACAGCAGCGTAGTTTGATATTCTGGTTTCAAATGTTCGATTTCATCTACAAGCAGATATTTTGGCTGCATGTCAAACAGTACGTCTATGATACCAGATTTACTGGCGTTACCACCTGCAGTAAAGAATGCCTTTTTCTCTCCGAATGTCTCGAGTATACATTTCAGAAACATGGTTTTCGCATGTCCAGGCAGTCCAATTAACAGAATATGGACCGGTTCTTTAGAAATTAAAGACCTTACAAAGGTACGCTTAATTCCATCGTAGCCGACTATCTTGTCAAACATTCTTTGTTTGTGTTGTTCTAAAAGAAGTTTCTACAGTTAGCAAGTTCAATACCCAATGAATCAATTCAATCGCCATAAGCTTGGCCTACTTGATTGGTTGAAGTCAACAGACATGCTGCTATCACGAAAATTGTTCGTGTGTTCATAATATATGATATATATCGCCTAGCTATAGCTTTTGTGGAATATTATTCCATTTGCAGGGAATGGGCTCGAACTCAATTTGACTATCTTATGGTGATTGTTGGAAGAAACAACGGTTTAACTTCTTTATCCTTTTTCTCTTTGTCGTCTAAGGGACGTCCCTTTAGCCGCATTAGCTGTAGCTTTCGGAGAGGTTGACATCAGATGTTGAGAGTATGTGCTTCATATATTCTATGAATTTCTAAACGTTCCATCATTCTTCTTGTCGGAATTAAATCTTAGTATTATTCAAAGTTGTGAGATATTTTGTAAGTAGTGAAGTAGAAAAGTATAACAGTTCCAAATCTGCATGCAGTGGTCTCATTGTGATATTATTTTGATTTTCATGGGCATATTTGTGATTTAAACTTAATAAAGAAGCCAGAATTTTCCCTACGTCATTCAATATTCTTTTATAATCATTTTTATCTTTTTCAGGAATGTTCAAAAGACATTGATCCTTTATGACTTTTTTTAGCACATTTTTCTTACCGACTTTTTCAGTAAGATCATTTGCTAACGCATTTCTTATATTGATAATTAAGGAACTGAAGTTGCCTTCAATGTATCCCTCTGCAGCAAGTTTCAAGTTCCTTACAGCATTAGTGAGTGATTGATTATTAAACGGTTCATCCAATAATGGCAGGTCGGTTCTTAGAATCTTGGTATATTTATTTTTCCTAATAAATAAAGAGATTTGTTCGTCTGATGCTTGGACTCTAAATTGACGTTGGCTATTCATAAATTTGGACGGCGATATTCTCAGGGTCTTCTTCAAATAGTAACAATCATCGCGTTGATAATAAACTTCATAGTGCATTGCACAATTGATCTTAAATAAAAAT
>JBAVTY010000187.1:0-2282 GCA_049696495.1 Candidatus Nitrosopolaris sp. | reverse complement strand
TCAGAAAAGATTTGGATTAATTAAATCAATAGGCTGGAACATAGAAGTGCTTAACAGATTGCAATGTGCAAACAAACTGGGACTAAAGGTGACACGATATGCGATATCGAATTAGGCAACAACCCCGCGCAGCGATTTTATCTAATCTATTCCACCCGCTTTGTAAATTCTTCCTCACGATCTTTCTCATTAATGTTCGATCCCATCAGAGCACCATTGCAGAAAATTCCCATTTCGATCAAGAAATATGTCGATAATAATATCGCCTGTCCTGTAGCCCTCATTGGCTGCAGAGCAACAAATCCTAGAATCTCACTCGATTGTTGTGAATACGATCTAGTGATTATCAGGGAATACACAGATGTACATAAGGACAAATATTTGAAAATAGACGACCATAATGTCGAATTGATTAATATTTCGACCAATCCGAGGAAGAATATCATAGCGACGAAAGGGATGATCTTTGTTAAGGATCTTCTAGCACATCAATCTTTCAGTTATTCCATTTACGCCACTGCTCTTACTGCATTCGGAAAAAAGTCGCTTGTAGCCTCACTTTTTTGCTACGACAAGACCGACACAGTTTTGTTAAAGAGTCCTATTCTCGCATCAATGTGGCTAAAAATATCAGCCTACCACTTCCTAGAAGGAATACTAGCACTAGCAGGGTACCGGCCAATGCCACTCCACGAGTTAAATCAGATCCGAAATTTAGATTTTGAGGAACAATCCATCTCGGATGGGATCCAAGTCGCTCTAACATGCATAGGCATCGAAAGATCAAATAGGTCCACGATATCGAGATCATCTTCGGCCATCTTTCAGCTATATTCCGAGAATTACGATAAAGAACTTGTTATTGAAAAAGCAAAACACCTAGTCAAGCTTAGCATGCTACCAGATTGTTATTATTACCTAGGTAAGATGGCCAGTAAATTTTTGGCAAATAAAGATGCAGTGTTTTTCAACTCCTATTCTAAGCTAATACAGATGTCAATGGATCTTTCTATTGATGCGCCACAGATTCAAAAGCTGCAGCTTCAGCTATTCTCCGCAGCCAAAAATGTACTGAAAAACTATCGTAGGATCACAGCTTCTTGAAAACTTTCTATGGCTTGGTTTTTGCTAGTGCGCAATTTGGCCTTGTACTTTAGGTTACGCGGCCTTGTTCTTAATCTATATCCGCAGCATGGGCACCACAAGCCGTCCCATTTCATGAAAATCTCGCATATTTGACATCGTTTTTGTCCGTTTGCATAGCGCCCACAACCAACAGGTTTTTGCGCTTTATGACGAATACATATACCCTTACAAGTCAATTGAACAACAACCCAATCTATGTTGGGTGTATACTATTTAAACATGAGCAACAAGGAATGATGATACGTTATTAGTATTGCTCTAACCTATTGAAAGAGAAGAGAAGAGAAAAGAAAAGAAATAGAGGAAGACTTTATGAATCTACCGCACAGATACGTTCGAGGCCTGGAAGGCTTCGTTCATTGTCAAATACTCCTCTATTTTCATTTTGACATCGTCAGGCTCCGTGTCGTCCATACCTTGGAAGCCGGCCTTGAATGCAATCTTGTTTCCGGACACGCTTACGCCTTCAATTTCCATGTCTGCATATACGTTTCCAAGTTCGTTTACCCACTCCTCAGCTTCCTTTTGATCGACGCCGGAGGTATCTATGTTTACGTTTAGCATCTTGGTCATACAAAATCTCCTAAAGCAGCATTATTCTAGAGATTTATAAAGTTGACGTACGAGCTAGTAAGTACGTCCCGGTGAATATGACCCATCTTGTCTTTCAACTAACCTTACTGAATGCGGCCTGTAGAGTGCATGTTATACACTTTTGTCCTCAAAGCCCCAATACTGAATTAGCTCTTTTTGAAACTTTGAAGACTGCTGCTCGCTGATTGGATCCCCACAGTTCTTGTGAGTCGGAACAACTCGCATTCCGGCCAGTTTAAATTCCACCTCATAAAAATGAACTTTCGGGCAACCGCACATAATCTTTTAGACAGATCGTGGAGCATATAATTATTTGTATGTCTAAAAACGCAGTGTCTTATAGGTTTCTTTTCCTTTCCGCCATGGCTTACAAACATATATATCGAATAATAACATATTTGATTTTGAAGATCTATGGCGAAACATAGTATTTTGAGTAGTATACTGTTGTCTTTGATATTAATATCGACTTGTTTAGCAGGCGTTTCCATGAACTACATTGGGTCAGTAAAGAATGTGTATGCGCAAAATAACTGGTACCT
>JBAVTY010000186.1:0-3828 GCA_049696495.1 Candidatus Nitrosopolaris sp. | reverse complement strand
AATAATGCTATGTCGTTGGTACTGAGAATCTCTTTCATTTTCTCTCTGATAATCCACCTTATCTTTCGATCAGTCAATTTGGTCACAGAATTACTGCTGTGTGTTAATAATTTCGGGATAGGAGATTGTAGACGATTTCGAGCCATTCCATATATAGACGATCTATCTCGATCTCTCTTATAGCTCAATTGAAAATAGCAGTGCATTATTAGTGTAAGAACACGATCCTTACGCATAGGCATAAGTGCAAAACTCTTTTTCTCAAAATGGGCTTAAACCATTAAGTCATATAATGTGTATTTGAGGATTAATCAAAAAAAATATAACCATAAAGATACTGTCACGATGTTATCTCTACTGCTGCTCGGAGCTCTAGTAGCGACAATATTATCTACCACTGTTCTGGGAGCTCAAACTGTGCCTGCAAAACAGCCCAATTTACAAGCACAAATAAGTAATGCAAGTAGTGCAAAGAATACAAACTCTACTGCCTCTGTTCCTGCTCCTCATATAGGAAACACTCAACAATTATCAAAAGCGTTGGAAAATAAAACTGGCCTCTTGAAAAAATAATGTCACAAAATATTAGAAAAATTGCTGACTCCAATGTGGTGGAATAATGAAATTAAGATATATGCCTTGGATAAAATCAGGAAAATCGACGAACCGCCATGAATAACTTGTTTTGCGTCTTTCCCAAATTCGTTTGTGGACATTTATATCCTCAGGAATTTCATCATCACTCATATCGACTTGATCGCTAAGGTGGCGTATATCTATTTTGCATATCAATCAATCTAAACATGTTCACGTTGCCAACGATTTGTTATAGTCAGGACTTGTCTAGCGACACCTTCTTAACCTACATTATCAATAAAGCTGACATGGGCCCACAACAACCACCTCATGAAAGAAATGAAAAAGATAACGACAGAAATTTATCAAATACAGAATTTAGCATCAAATATGCAGAATCAGGTGGAATAACAAACCGTTATCTGCTTATTTCATATAATTCAAAAACGAATATTATTACATCTTCTACTGATGTTAGTGGTACTAATATTACGTAGAAAAAGCCCACTGAATCAGAGGAACAAGAATTAAAGGAAGTAGTTAGGGAAAATGAATTCTTTAAAACTAGAACTGATTACCCTCATGAAAAGGAAGATGAAACCCTAGTCGCATATACATTAACCATTACGGTAGGACGTAACGCGCATACAACAGGCTGGACCGATGTCTCCAAAGACGTGCCAGATAGCATTATTAAAATTGTTAACGGGATTAAGAGAATCGTATCAAAAGAGAAGATCGTTTAATTTTTGTTGATTTCCAAATCAATGGATGATGACGAGAACATGGAAGGGAAGTGCTCATCTTGATTCGTGAAACTTGCGAAAACCATGTGCCGATGTTGAGCCAGAGTATAAAATCGACCAATCTAAAACCCATCAAGACATCCATCCTCCTCGAATCACATAACTTATCTGACTGTTTGCGTTTTCCTGATTAAACCACCTTGCTAATGGTAAAATAAAACGGGGGATAGTAGAAAACTTCAGTATTAAGTGAATTGCATACTGTTGGCAACATATTCTCTAGAAGATATACGAGATGGAGAAAGTACAATGGCCACTTTAGATAGAATAAGGGATCGTATCGACATTACATGAAGAAATCTAGGCGCCTTGTCTAATTAGTTAACAGTTACCGTCTATAGGCGCAAGATATGACTTTAAAATATGGCCAATTGTCAAGAATGTGAAGAAATAATAAGAATACTCGATTTCAATGAAACCAATAACTTAGCTAAATTAAAAAAACATTTAAAGGAATTGCACAACTGCTATCATCACCCAACGAAATTCTTATGTTACAGTAGAGCAATAGAGAAAAAAATGTATTCGAGGTTGTCAAGAAATGAGATCTAACTGTAATAAATGTAATGATATATTTGATGACTGTCCTGAAGACTCCAGGAGATTCGAGAGATTAAAACATCATCTTGATACATTACATGACGAAAATAGATTACTGCGACAGGAAGTTCAAGAGTTGCGTCTATTAGGTCTAAAAAATGATTGAATGTGAAGAGTCTAAGGTATTATTAGAATAGGCTACAATTGATGTTTGGACAAATCCTCCTTTCGAGAAATTCTTGATTTTATACTCATTATTTTGGAGCAATATAAATAATGCCTTACAATAATTTTGATAACAGTTTCATGTTATCTCTGAATTGGGCAATAAGAAAAACTACTGCGTATTAAAGGAATTATTACCAATGATGCCGCCATTCTGTGTCCCGTCAAATGCGCGTCTAATAGCCCGTCAAATGCAATCGAGATTGTATTAGGTGATCATAACCCTAAGAATCTGATTTGAAGGAGGTATATGACGGTAGAGATTGTAATTAATCGTAAGGGCGAAGCATGTTCATTCAAACTCAATCCTTGTTTTTTCGAAAATAATGAAAATTCTGAGCTCTGTTTGAGGATAAAGCGCGACAAACATCAACAAAAATTCTAGAAGTTAAAGCCAACCAGTCAAGTGTCCTACGGACATCCTGCACAAGAGGTTCTGTTCACGCATGGTCTGTTCGCTAACGATGGGAATATTATCGCCTGTTGTGAGAGTATCTGGCTTCATGGCAAAATTTATTGGGAACGTCTAATTCGTAAAACATCGCCACACTTGTTACGACTTTTGCTTTCTTACCCTCTAACCATTTTTTTGCCTCTACACTGTCAATGTCAATGTTGCTATTTGAAGCATTTGTGTATTTGATTCAACAAACAAAAATGGTCGTCTAAATATATGCGGAGCTGCGTCTTTTATTTGAATATCTGATAGATGGTTCATACAAATCCAGAAATGACTTTTGTTATTACACCACTCTTATCATTAATTGTTTTCTTACTAATACTATTAATCCTCCTTTACGACCTCCGCAAAATGTCCGAAAACCAATATTGACTAAATTGGTCATAAACCGTTTTATGTTCTACTAACAGTTTATCACCTAGCAGAATAGGAATAAGATCTTGCTTATTCATTATTGCTCTGAATATGTCTTTATCTGTGATTATACCAACATTTTTTCACCATCAGATACTATAAGTCGCCGAATGTTCTTTTGTTGCATGGTTTGAATTGCATCTCTTACTGAACTATTTATTGAGACATTAACCAATGGTTTACTCATTATGTCATGTAGTGGGGTCTGTAACAAGGATGGCTTTAACGATCCTAACATTCGTACGACATCTCTTTCTGTGATTATCCCAACTGGTTTGGTATTATTATTGTCATTTTGCTTTACACTAATAATACTTCCAATATTGTTTTCATACATGATTCTACACGCTGTTAGAACATTTTGGTCTTCTTTTTCCATTTTTACAAATGAGTACCACGTATAACACAATTAATCATGCAACAAAGCACCAATTAGTATAAATTTTCTAACTAATACTTGCAAGGTGATATCTTTTCATCTCCGAAAACCTCTTGGAAATAGCCTTTCTTGTACAAAATATAAGACATTTAATCAAGATTTAATTAGAAAACAAATGCTATTTGGTATAGAATCCTATGATCATTGTAGGATATGAATTTTAACAAATCTTTTGAAAAAATAGACATATGTCAGCAACAACTACAACAGCCGACATGGGAGAAACCATCGATTATTATAGTAAGGTTGGTTATTCGGTGGGTACTGTACGCGATCTAGACAAAGACATAACATCTAAGATGGGTTTTATGCCTATAGTGGGACCGATAAAGGAAATGGATAAAAGAATATTTAATGATGGTAAAATG
>JBAVTY010000185.1:0-12065 GCA_049696495.1 Candidatus Nitrosopolaris sp. | reverse complement strand
TATGATGCTGTAAATGTATAGCATATGTGATAAGCATGGATGATGTATGATGATACATAAATGAAAATCCAACCTAATAATGTAGCCAGGATTAGACTGGAGCAAAACCGTGATAGTAGGGTATTTGACTGAATTCCTCTTTTGAACTTAATTCCACAAGTGATATTAAATGACCATCGGGATCTTCAATAATAGCATGCTTTCCGAAGGTTTCTTCGGTTTGTTTCTTGTAAAATTTTACCTTCTTATTCTCCAATTCGCGGCAGACATCATCGAGGTCAGTCACATTAAAACCTACAAGCATACCAGTGCGTTTCTGCGTGTTAGGAGTCTTCCTTGCTGGATGAAGAGCAAGGACAGTGTTAGTCCCTTTGGAAAACTCAACCCAATCATCTGAGTCGTGTTTAAGCTGCATTCCAAGAACGTCACGGTAGAACTCAGAGGATTGTTTTATATCCCGTACCAACAATATAATGGCGCCTATTTTCTTGAACATCTTTTTCTTGGATATATCATTATCCTACAAGCTTTTATTCGTTCCCTGATTCTCTAGGAGATACGTCCGTAGATATGCTAATATCTGAGAACTATGGCCGATGATTATTGTTTTTCTTCCAGTCTTTTATTCAGCATTGTGATTTTAGTAATAGCAGGACAGCCGAGCTTACTGGATGCCACCTTGAACCCTTCTTTGGCAAATTTTAAATTCTGCGAGTTTACGTGCGCTTCAAAAATTACCTGCCCTGCGTGAACCCTCGCAGCCAGTCCTGTAGATTTCCCAAAAGCCCTTCTCATTCCTTCTTGTAATCTATCAGCTCCTGCAGTTGCAATCATTTTATTTTCGCGAAGTAACACATGAGGATAGACCCTGAGCATCGAAAAAAAACTTGCTTCCCCTGCTCTAGCCATGGTTTTATTGGCAGCAAGCCTCGCAGCTTCTAATGAATTATGTCTTATCTGAATATTCTCAGTGACAATCAGTTCAACTTTGTAATCATAATCACTTCTAGGTTGACCAGATGAAAACCTAGCAATCTTAAGCTGCGGTTTTCCTGCAATATATTCGCGCCTTACATATGGCATGCCTCGAGGAACACGGTAATTAACCCCTTTCATACTAATACTCACAAACTTTAATACTTAAATCTGGTATCGTGCTCTGATTTATTCGTTATGTCTTTTCCTGGTGCTCTTGATATTGAGATCCCTTACGTCATCGAGGCTTTTTTAACCGAAAAAAACACAAAAATTCTGGTCAAAGATATAGGATTCCAAGATCAGTTAAGAAATAAAGGATTCGGAGAGAAGCAAGATTTAGAATATACTCTACAACCATATGAAGCATTATTCCTAATCCACACAAAACGTCTCGTGTTGAACACAAAGAAGGCCAAACATATCGATTTCGATACATTCCTTAACATTACACTAAAGCACGATAGTGACATGTTAACTAAATTTCTGATTTATCGTGATCTTCGAAGCAGAGGTTATGTAGCAAAAGAAGGGTTCGGCTTTGGAGTAGATTTCAGAGTATACGAAAGGGGAGAGTTTGAAAAAAAGCCAGCAAAATATGTCGTTTTTGGAATAAACGAGGGTGTGCAGATGGAAGCAGCAGACTTTTCAGGAGCACTAGACCAAATAACAAAAATGGGAAAGAATGCTGTCGTAGCTGTTATAGAAAGGAGGGGAGAAGTAACCTATTACAAGGTATCAAAGGTTCGATTCTCGAACAATAAAATGTTCCCGGAATTCGAGACAAAAGGTTCTGACGAATTATAGAAGCTTGAAAAATTAAGACTTAATATCGCTCAAAGATATCTTGACTAGTAATCACTTTGTCGTTCAAGGAAATATATTGTCGGGATTGCACTATGGTCTTGGCAAGATATAATGTCAAATATTTTACGGATTCAAAAATTGCCGAGCTCACAAGACTTTATTATCAAGCTCATGTCAAGGCGGGTCACGCACTTGTGACTATAGATGTGACTAAGGAATCCCGTTAGAGTAAAACAAGGTAGAACACAAGAAAAGAAAAAGTAAAAGCCAAAAAAGGATATTTGTTGATGCACATGAACCTTATTATTCATAAATGAAACAAACTACTTCTACCTTACCCGAATACATACGGATCTTCATGAATATTTTTTTGAATGACGGATCTGGACAAATCCGCATTTTAGATTCTTAGATCCCAAATATGGTTATAGGAATTGCTGTGAATATTACTAATTAATGTGAGACTGAGGAGCAATAGCTTTTACCTATCATTGAACAAGAGATAGTCGACTCTTTCGAAACTCAGACCACGGGTGTCGTAGTTATAGAATACTCGTACGCAAGCATGTATTAATGGTGATTGTATTGTTCTCTACTATCGAAGATCCTGATCTTATGGCCAACTAAGATAGCGTTTATTATCTTTCTACCGTTTTCGGACCGTTTGTCAATTTTTATTCGGGATTTCTTTCCAACTTGGCTGGTGAATACGAATTCGTCATCTATGTAGATATTAACATTCTTACCAATCTCTTCCTGACCAATTAGGATCGTTACCGAGGAACCGGCTTCGCTAACGTTAAAATTAATTTCATTGCCAAGTGCAGGAGTTTTCGCTTCCACATCGATTTTTATTCCTAACATTTTTTCGAGCTCAGATACGGTAGATCCACCTCTTCCGATAATCAGCGGAACCACTTCTTTGTTTACCTTGATCTGCACTCTGTTTTCAGAAAGTATATTTATTTCAGCATTGGAATCAAATCTTCTTATAACATCTCGAATTTTGGATTCGGCAAGCTTACGTATAGTCTCGTTGGGTCTCATATTTTTATTTAATTCCACTGTTGGGACCACGACGTTCTCTTCTCCAAATGTGTAGATTTCATATTGAATTTCTCCAGTGTCGAAATCTCGCACTTCAACAAGGGGTCTTGCTAGATCAGCTTCCTGCATACCTGCGGGCACCTTCACGGTAAGTGACACGTCATAGACTTTTTGGATACTACCGCTCTTAACGAAGATAATCGTATCTACGATGTGTGGAATCATTCCCAGCTCTACCTTACCTATGAATCTTTGAATGGCATCCAGTGGACTGCTTGCATGAACAACACCTACCATCCCAACCCCTGCAAGCCTCATGTCTGAAAATACTTCAAAATCAGGCTTGCGCCTTACTTCGTCAAAAATCGTATAATCAGGACGTACGAGTAACAGGATATCAACTGCTTTATCAAAGCTTCCTTCCAAGGGGCCGTACTGTGTAACTTCTGCCGGAACCTGCAAGTCTCTCGGTGATTCGAAAGTTTTCACTATCTTTCCGTTTTGTAAATAATACTCAGCAAGGCTGCTCGCAAAAGTGCTCTTTCCGGAACCAGGAGGTCCAGAAATGATTATGCCTTCTGCTTTTCCTGACAATCGATCCATTAGTTTACCACTAGCGTTATAATCAGCTAGGGAAAGCTTGACGATTGGTCTGACGATTGTTATTTCAAGTCCGTCAGAAAAAGGGGGTCTTGTTATAGCTATTCGAAACATGCCATATTGAATAACAGTTGCGCCAGAACGACTGATTTCCACTGAACCAGCCCCTTTTACTCTGGATGTCTCAGATATCTCTTCAATTATGTGTCTGAGTAGGGTATGCGAACACCTTTCTTCGCCCAGCTTTACTAGTTGGGAATTCCCAGGCTTTCCTTTTTTCCCCATAGGAAACACTCCTTCCTTCAAATGGACACTCATGGTATTCTCATCAAAAAATTTTTCAAATTCTAAATCTGTAGTTTTAACTGGACTAGATACATGCAACGATTGTACACCCTGAGCTTCTGCAACAAGGGCCTGGACGTAGTCAGCAGTAAGAAGCATCGCTCCCTCTCGTATCGCCACATCTTTGATTAAAGCGTCGATTCTTCCGTGTTTTGCTAGACGAATATCATCAAGCGTAGGTCTGGCACCTACGAAGAGAAGTTCTATATTCTTTTTCGAACATTGTTCTCTTATCCTTTTGATCTCACTTAATCCCACGAAGCCGTGTTCTTTGTTACTGGAAGCCTGGGATTGTAATTCATCTAACACCGCCAAAGGGATAATAATTTGACTAGCGCCAGGTATATCTCCTGTCTCTATCATTTTAGTAACTTCGCCGTCGATTATCACGCTAGTATCTAAAACTAACTTTTTATTATCCAATATCAATTAACAGATTGTGGAGATTAAAGTATCTTTACGCATTCCGGCCCACGCGACTACTATACCATATACGTGCCACACTGACAAGAGTACAGACATTTAGATTTGGTTTTTCCTTTCATTATTTTCACTGATTTTAAAAAGTTCCGAAAAGTACTTAAAAAGAGCACACTAGGTCTGAATCAATGAGTCTGAAAGGCAAAGTAGCGATAGTCAGCGGAGCAGGGACTGGTGTTGGAAAAGCCACGACTAAGAGACTTTTCTTAGAAGGCTGCAAGGTCGTTTTGATTGGCAGAGATAGGTCAAGACTAACCAAAGTAATATCTGAACTCAATGGGAAGAAGAATCTTTTAGCCGTTAAGGCTGATATAACAAAGGAAGCGGATGTCATCAATGTCATAGAGGAGACCATTTCAGCGTTCGACACTATTGATATATTGGTGAACAACGCTGGAATTCTTAATGACCCAACCCCGTTCCACAAAATGACTGATGAGCAATGGATGGCATTAATTAACACAAATCTTATTGGTACATTCAGAACTACGAAAGCTGTTCTTCCTGTTATGATGGAAAAGAGGCAAGGGAGCATAGTCAACATATCTTCGTTGCAGGGTATAAGATCTATAGTGAATGTTCCATTCTCAGTATATGGCGTAACAAAGGCAGGAGTAATAATGTTTACGAGAACTATTGCTGTGGAGTACGGAGAATATGGAATACGATCGAATTGCGTTGCCCCATCTACCATTCGCAGCCCTATGATAGAACCGTACTTACAAGACAAGCAAGCTAAAAAGACGCTAGAATCGTCATTTCCCTTACGACGTATTGGCGATCCTGAGGATATTTCGGGTGCAGTTGCATATCTATGTTCAGACGATGCAAAGTGGATAACCGGAACAGTAATAACTGTAGATGGAGGAATGTCTGCAAAACAGTAGTCTAGAGACGCAGAGATAAAAAGAACTGAAAGAACTGAAAGGTATTCTACTTCTTTTCCATTATAAGTTGACTCGTGTTTTCTGAAACCACCGGAATTATGCGCTTTGTTATTAATTCATGAAGGTTACCTGTTTCCACATCAAATGTTAGGATTAGAACGTACCAGAGCTGGCTTTCTGTGTCTGTAATCGGGATCGTAGCCCTGATGAGTTTCGCATAGTGTGAACTTGCGTAATGGATTTTGCCCAAATGATGCTCCCATCTAAGTCTAGTGAACTGCCTTGTGGCAGCAGTAATTGCATATTGTGCTCTCTGTTCAGAAGTCAACAACGGAATCAGACCCTTACGCTCAGAAATTCCCAACAATTTTCCTTCGGCATCCACGATTCCTGCAAATCTGATAGCTGGATCAAGAGATATGACCTTATCGCAGAACTCCTTGTAGAACTGTTGTCGTTGCTGTTGGTGCTTCAACTATAATCATCAAAGTAACTACTTTCGGCTCTATTTTGACTTTTACTATTTTATCTACAGCTGTACACATTAATTCACCAAGGAAGGGGCAAATTGGTGAACCCGGTGCGTCTCCGTTATTGTTCAATCACTTATCACAAGATACTTTGGATGTATTGCAATCGAAACACCTTTAATTTACATAATTGCGTCTATGTCACCCAATTTGAAGTTTGGCAGATTAAATGAACTATCTGTTACAAAGCCTCTATCTGTAGGAATTATAGGTGGAGGACAACTTGGAAAGATGATTGCTCTTCAGGCCAAACGCATGGCTTTGAAGATCTGCATTCTCGATCCATCTAGTTGCTGTCCTGCGTCGTCCGTTTCAGACGAACTAATTGTTGCCGATTTTACCGACGAGCAGGCTATCAGAAAGTTGGCAACCAAATCAGACGTAATCACCTATGAGATAGAGCTTGCGAATTCTAAAGCTCTAATAGAGCTCGGCTCAAAAAACCGTAACTTGGTTAATCCATCACCTGAGACGCTTAGAATTATCCAGGATAAGTATAAACAAAAATCATTTCTAAACGAAAACAAATTAAAAGTTCCTACTTTTGAACTTGTCAATTCGGAGAAACAATTATTCGATCTGTGTGAAGATTACGGATTCCCAGTTATATTGAAGGCTTGCGAACATTCGTATGATGGCAGAGGTAATTATTTGATAAGATCTAAAGGCGAAATATCCAAAGCGTTTTCTCAGTTCGGTGGAGAAGAACGGCAGTTAATGGTGGAAAAGTTCGTCAAGTTTAGACAGGAGATATCAATCATGGTCGCTAGAAATAGAAGCGGTGAGATCACTTCGTTTCCTGTTGCAGAAAACATACACAAGGATCATATCTTGAACTTGACCATCGTGCCGGGCCGTGTCTCAGACAAGGTCGCAAGTAAAGCTAGAAAAATGGCCGAACAGGCTCTTTATGCCCTCAAAGGGGCTGGGATTTTCGGAATTGAGATGTTTGTGACTCATGACGATGAAGTAGTGATAAACGAGATCGCACCCAGGCCTCACAATTCAGGCCATTATTCCATTGAAGCATGCTCCATTTCTCAGTTTGAACAGCACATAAGGGCTATTCTAGATCTTCCGTTATTAGAACCCAGATTATTATGTCCAGCAGTTGCTATGATCAATATATTAGGACCACGAAAATATGTTGGACCGTATGCTATCAGTGGCTTGACAAAATTATTATCCATTCCTGGATTAACGCTCCATATCTATGGAAAGAAAATATCGAAACCAAAAAGGAAACTTGGACACATCACATTATTGGGAAAGTCTATGCATGAGACGTTATCGCGGGTAAATATGGCTAATAAGATAATAAAAGTGCGTCCCGTGAGACAAGAAATAGAGGTGATTTAAATTAGCTGAAATTCTAGTCGGTGTAATAATGGGTAGCGATTCGGATTTGTGGGTTATGAAGGAAGCTGCAGAGGTTTTGAATTCGTTTGGGGTTACAAATGAGGTAAAAATAGTTTCGGCGCACAGAACCGTTAAGAGAATGATTGATTATGCGAAGACGGCAAATACGAGAGGAATTCAAGTTATTATAGCCGGTGCAGGAGGAGCTGCCCATCTTCCTGGAATGGTGGCAGCTATCACTCCACTCCCAGTAATTGGTGTTCCTATAATGGGAACTTCATCACGTCTTCACGGTTTGGATTCACTTTTGTCTATTGTGCAAATGCCACCTGGAGTGCCAGTCGCCACGGTAGCGGTGAACGGAGCGAGAAATGCCGGTATTCTTGCTAGTCAAATACTGGCTCTGAAGTACCGAGCAATCGCCGCCAAGGTCGAGAAATACAGACAAAGCTTAGAAGGAGGTGTATTAAGTAAAGCAGCAAAGTTAGATCGCTTAGGGATCAAAAAATTGATCGAGTCGACAACATTGATCAAGTGATACATCTATGAGGTATATTTTAAAAATAAATGATGATAATAATAGTTGTGTGCCGGGTAATTTAGATTAAAGGAATGTGGTAGGGATAGTCGGATGTTAATATAGAAGACTTTTTGGAATTTTTTTGGAATTTTTGGCCACGAGTAGAGCCATAATTACGATCATTTAATGATGACATAGCGTCTGTTGGATAAATTATATTTGAAAAAAAAATCATGAACGAATAGTAACTGCTATATGATGCATCTTTTTCTTACTAGGCTAATGCATAGAAGAAGAATTTTCTTGATACTGGCTTTAGCTACTTTAGTCGTGTTATCACCATCATTATTAATGACACCTCAATATCATGCTAGGGCCCAGAAACTAGCAATCTTGGGAACTCAGGATCATTATCTTAATCTTCTCTTCAAGAGAGTAGAAAATTCTGTCGTTCAGGTGACTAGAAAAATCCCAACACAGAATTCACAAAATCCTCAAACTGGAAATGCCAGTGCACTAGGTTCGGGGATTGTCTATGACACAAATGGCCATATTATTACTAATAATCATGTGGTAGGTGATGCTAAAATTGTGGATGTGACATTCATAGATGGAAATAGATACACTGCAAAGGTTGTAGGAACCGATGTCTACAATGATTTGGCAGTTCTGAAAATCATTGGAGACCTCACAAAACCTGTAACCCCTCTTCAACTCGGAAACTCATCGGCGCTACTGGTTGGCGATCAAGTCATAGCTATAGGAAATCCATTTGGACTTGACGACACAATGACGACAGGAATAGTAAGCCAAACAGGCAGATTGTTGCCAGACACCAACTTAGGATTCTCTATTCCAGATGTAATTCAGACCGATGCTTTGATTGATCCAGGGAATTCTGGTGGGCCTTTGTTAAATATGGAAGGACAAGTTATTGGTATAAACACAGCAACTGTCTCTGATAACGGCGCCTTTTCCGGGATAGGGTTAGCCATACCCTCCGACACGGCGAAACGCATTGTTCCCATTTTGATCGAGAAGGGTAACTACACTCATCCCTACTTGGGACTTACTGGGGCTACCCTTACCTCAGACTTGGCTGGGAGTGTTAGAGGATTGAACCCAGATTTTCAAGGAATACTAGTAGATGCGATAGTAAAAGGTGGTGCTGTAGATAGAGCAGGATTGCACGGTAGCACGACCGATCAATATGGCAAAAAACACGGAGGCGATGTAATAATAGCTGTCGACGGTCACCAAGTAAAACGCATGGAAGACTTGATTTCTTACGTTGAACAGCACAAGTCAGTTGGAGAGAAGATGATATTAACGGTTTATCGGAATGGTCAAATACTCAACTTGCAATCAATTCTCCAAAAGCGTCCTTCACCGCTCCCATACCTAAAATCGTAGGCCGATAGTACCATTTCAGGTAGTATGAATCCTGTCAGGATTTCTTAGCCGATAGGAGCCACACTAGTGTGCTGTTCGAAGAATTGACATGACATTCTCGAATGTGTTGCCTGTAGCTCTAACGCAAAGAGGCGTTGATATCGTTTCATCTCCACACATAATAATTCAATGAAAAAATGTTACAAGAATAAAAGCAAGAAAGTAAACTATGGCCGCAGCCTTTATTGCTTTTCCAAATGCCATCGCGACGATAAATTTTTTCAAGTCATATTTTTTTATTCCTGCTATTATAGGAATCACATCTCCGCCCACGGGGATCCAAGGCGATATAAAAATCAACACCCAACCGTATTTTGCTAATAAAGCGTAACTCCTTTGACTCTTCTGGTCGTTAATCCTTGTTATCTTTCTCATTCGATGGGACAATGTGTTTCCAGTATAGCCTAGGTAGTATGCTATAACTCCACCAATTATTGATCCTACTGTCAACGTAACAAATACTTGGTATACGTTTTCTCCTGTTGCTAGTAATGCAGCCGTCGTGAGTTCGGTTGGGATAGGAATAAATGAAGAGAGCATACCATTCAAGAAAAGACCCAAGAGTCCGTACTTCGTGAAGTAGTCTATAGAATGCTGGATCACAAAGAGTGCAAGGATTAGCATAATATGTCAATATGACCGCTCATTTTTACTCGCGCGTAATCAGAAAGTACAAGCTCAGTTAACATGTGCATTTTGTATCCTGAGTAAGCTTGCAGTAAGATGAGGGGATGATGATGCAGAACTTGTTCTAATAGAACAAGAAACACGTATGAATCGTCGCTGACACAACCTACTGTTTAGTTTTTCACATATGTCCAGAGATCTTGTCCTTTTTGAGTATATGCTGCGTATGAGTTGATCCACATAATATATACTCCGCGTAAACGAGACGATGAGTTTATGATAGTCAAGTTTAGATATGTGTGGTATTCTCTGATAATAACGAGAATAACGGGGAACGCGTTTAAATGATGTCCATTCTGAATTATAATCAACACTAATTAGGGAGAGATTGAATAGGACAAAGTTGGCAAATATTTATACATATTCCTTGAAAAATGTACATGTTAAGGGATCGAGCATATGTCAAACAATAGCGTTGTGGAGTATGACCAAGATACCACCAGCGCAAGATCATTCGTAATATAGTTGGGATCGACTTGGCTGTTCAGAACAAACAACCGGTGGCACCGGAAAAATTCAGGGAGATGGACAAAAAACGTTGGTTAGTAAGGTATTTGGTACTTGCCAGCATCGTCGCTATCCTCGGTATAAAACTGTATTTACTAATCTTTGTAGTAGATTTTACAGTCGGTTTCTACAGCTTTCTTACATCCTTTGTCTTGTTTAATATATTTTTTCTGTCATGGGTGAAATTTCGTGATCCTTTTATTGCAGTCAAGGACGTCGTCATCCCCGAAGATAAAAAACCTCTTGTCACTATTATCGTTCCGGTAAAAAATGAAGAAGGCAACATCAGAAACTGTGTTCAATCTTGTCTTAATTCATCTTATACTAATAAGGAAGTCATCATTATCAATGACGGGAGTACTGATGGAACATCTGCAATCTTGGATGAGATAAGAAAAGAGGTTGGTCCAGGATCCAAACTCCAAATAATTCATCTCTCAAAGAGCGTAGGTAAAAAGGTTGCTATTGAAGCCGGAACCCAGATCGCTAAAGGTGAGTTTTATGTTATGATGGATAGTGATTGCGATCTTGCCAATGATGCCGTCGACCACGCTGTAAAGATCTTCTATACTGATCACAGAATCGGAGCTGTGACAGGTCATGCAAGAGTGAGAGATGCGACCAAAGGAAACACCTTGATCAAGATTGAAGATGTATGGTTTGACGGACAATTCAGACTGCTAAAGGGAATGGAAACGTCATTTTCGTCCCTTACCTGTTGCTCTGGTGCTCTGTCGATTTATAGAAGAGACGCTGTGCATCAGTATATCCATGCTTGGGCTCATGATCATTTCCTGGGTATAGAGAATTTTAAATTCGCAACCGACAGAAGGCTGACAGCGTATGTATTGGGCGCAAAGCCAGAAGACATATGGAATGCTAAGAAGAAGGATGTCGGAGAAGATGCTAACAACAACACTAGTGATGATTATAATATTCCAATACTTCAGACGGGAAAAGACGACCTGAATACAATGAGATCATCTTCGGATCCGGATCGAGAAGAGCTCAAGAAGAAGGATCGGCGAAAATACGCGTGGAAATTAGTATACAGCCCAAGCGTAAGGGTGACAGCAGGAGTTCCAGATACATTGATGGCACTGATACGACAGCAAATCCGTTGGAGGAAGAGCTTTATCCGGAGCCTTCCTGCAACTGGCGGAATATACTGGCGAAGGCCATTTTATGCAGCTTTCCTTTATTATCTAGTATTGGCTCTGAAACTATTGAGACCCTTAATTGTTATCAAGGTGGTCCTACTTGTATTGTCAGGTGATATAGTAACAGCACTGTTCTATATCGCAGGAATAATGTACACTGGAATGCTGTATGGCATTGATTCCAGGTTACGTAACCCCGGTTATCCACTCTGGTTGTACCGGCCGTTGTTCACGTTCATGTCAACGTTCGTATTCAGTTGGCTATTATTTTATGCAGCTTTAACAATTAGAAAGGAATCATGGAGATAGTATCTTATGCTCGTTAATATTAGCAGACACTTTTAATTAGACGCAAGAACAGACGTCATGAGATATTTGAGTGAGTACCCACCCCTAAGTGGTGTGGGCTTCATGTTTCATCGAAGTTGCTTGCTTGTTTTGAGCAAGTAGCGGCTCCTTCTCTACAAGGGTTCCCTCCGAACCCAATTTCAAAATATTTAGAGCGGCGTTGTGGTATCTCGATTATCAAACCACAACTACCACATTCGTAAGTCCTTACATGAAGTCCGATTCTCTTTTCGGGTATGAAACCACAACTAGAACATATCTGTGTTGTATTACTTGGGTCGACAGTAACAACCTCTGCCTTATAGGCAGCCAGTTGTCGTAATTTATACCAAGTAGCATCTAGAATCTTTCCTGCTAGTTT